>CAUSIL010000229.1:0-3273 GCA_963531395.1 uncultured Campylobacter sp. | reverse complement strand
GTAAAGCAGACTCTGCGGTAAAGGGATTTTTCAGCCCAGAGTTTCGCAACCGCATCGATAAAATCGTGCATTTTAACGACCTTAGCGAGGACGCGCTGGGCCTCATCGCGCAAAAGATAATTAACGAGATAAACTCAAGCCTGGCGGAGAAAAAAGTCGTCCTAAAAGCCTCCGCCGAAGCTAAAAAATACCTCTGGCAAAAGGGCTATAGCAAGGAATTTGGCGCGAGAAATCTAAAACGCCTAGTGCAAGACGAAATCTCGACCAAGCTTAGCGACGAGATACTTTTCGGCGCGCTAAAAAACGGCGGCGTCGCAAACATCACGCTAAAGGGCGGCGAGCTTGCGTTTAAATTTGAAACTCTAAAATAAGCGGACGCGGGGTCAAATTTGGAAAAAATTTATAACTTCCCAGACCCCACAAACGCTCCCGCAAACTCGCCTTTAGCCGTCGGCGGCGATCTAAGCGCCGATGCTCTTTTGCAAGCTTACGACAAAGGCATTTTCCCGTGGTTTTTGCCCGGCGAGCCCATATACTGGTGGTCGCCAGATCCTCGCGCTGTGCTAGTTCCAAGCGAAGTAAGGGTGCAAAAAAGCATAAAATCCGCGTTTAAAAAATTTGAAGTGCGGTTTGACTACGACTTTGAAAATTTTCTAAAAATCTGCAAAAGCGAGCGCGAAAAAAAGGGGCCCACATGGCTAAGCGAAGATATCGTGCGCGCATACGTAAATTTACATCGTCTGGGTATCTCGCACAGCGTGGAGGTTTACGAGAACGGCGAGCTAGCGGGCGGGCTTTACGGGCAAATTTTCGGCAAGGTCTTTTGTGGCGAAAGTATGATCAGCCTAAAAACGGGCGCGTCAAAGGTTGCTCTCATCGCGCTTTGCCGCGCTTTAGAGCCGTTTGATTTTCTCATCGACTGCCAGGTTATGAACGAGCACCTAAAATTTATGGGCGCAAAAGCGATGAAACGAAGCGAGTTTTTAGCCAAATTTAACGAGCTAAAAAATCAGCCTAGCGGCTTTGGCGAATTTAAAAATTTACTATAAATTTGGAACGCCTTTTGCTTATTATCTCGTAAAATTTAGATAAAAAAGGCAGGAAAATGTTCGCAGGCATCCAAACCTCAAAATCAAAACCGCTCGTAGAAAGCGCGCTGGCAAGCAGAAATTTACGCCAGCAAATGATTTCTAGCAACATAGCAAACATCGATACGCCTTTTTACAAAGCCCGTGACATCGCGTTTGAAGCGGCCCTATCGCAAACAGCGCAAGAGATCTACGGCAAAGACGAAAATAAAATTTTAAAACTCGCGCAAACGGACGGCGCGCACTTTCCACGCGTGGATTTTCCGGCGTCAAACGGGGCGACGATATTTTTACGTGACGGACACATGGCGCGAAACGACGCAAACACCGTCGATCTAGACGTAGAAACGACCGAGCTTAGCAAAAACGCGATAATGATAACCGCGCTTGATCGCGCCATGAGGCAAAGCGGCCAGATATTTAAAAACGTGGTTGATGCTAGCAGCAAAATTTAAGGATAGATTATGAGTAATTATTTAAGCGACTTTGATATCAGCGGATACGGACTAAGCGCTCAGCGCTTTAGGATGAACGTCATTAGCTCCAACATCGCCAACGCAAACACCGTACGAACGGCGGAAGGCGGTCCGTATAGACGCCGCGAGGTGATATTTAAGGCGGTAGATTTTGATAGCGTACTAAACGACGAAGCGGCAAAAAAACACAACTTGCTCGAATACGAAAATCCGCTAGACGATAAATTCTATACAAAAGACGCAAAACCTGCTATAATGAGCGTCGTAGTTGACAAGATAGTGCGCGACGACAAGGATTTTAAGCTAAAATACGATCCGTCTCACCCCGACGCCGACGCGAGGGGCTACGTAGCGTACCCAAACATCAATCCCGTCATCGAAATGGCGGATCTGATCGAAGCCACGCGCGCCTATCAGGCAAACGTTTCGGCATTTCAGTCGGCTAAAACGATCGCTCAAAGCGCGTTAGAATTATTACAAGGTTAAATTTTATGACGAATATAGATAAAATCGGCTCGGTCGCTTCACCGTTTGAAAAAAAAGAAGCAAAAACTCTACAAAATCAAAAAGGTGAGTTAAATTTCGGCGATGTACTGGACAGCTCGCTAAAAGAGCTAAACGAGATACAAATCAACGCAGATAAAGCCATCGCCGATCTAGCCACTGGCGAGGTAAAAGACCTGCATCAAGCAGCTATTGCTATCGGCAAGGCCGACACGTCGATGAAACTCATGCTAGAGATCCGAAATAAGGCCTTAAGCGCATACAAAGAAATTTCAAGAACGCAAATTTAAGCCTTGAATCAGCGAAAATCTGAAACTATCGGCCTTTTCCTGCTGATTTTAGGGCTTATCGGTATATTTTTAGCGGTTGTTTTTTATCGCTCGAATATCGAAAGACGCCTGCCTAAACTTGAAACCAGCGAAGTAAATACCGCTCTTCGCGGCAACATCATAACCAAAGACGGCTTTAGCGTGACCGGCTCTCAAAAGCTATACAAAGTCACGCTAGACGTTAGAAATATCGATCCCGACAAAAAAGATTTATTTATAAGACTCTACTGCATCTATAGCGGCGATGATGAAAAATCCGTTAGAAAAATCATAGACCAAGCAAAGGGTGCAGTGACGCTATCCTATAAAATCGACGCTAGAGGCGCGGCGTATCTACAAGAGCTATCCAGAAAACTGTACAAAAAGAAAATTTTTATCTCTTACGAAGACCCAAATACTGGCGTAGCTGTGCTACGCGGTATGAATATCGTAGAAAGCGGAGAAAGTAGGCAATACGTAGCCGCAAATGCGCTAACGCCGATGGTAGGTTACGTAAAAAAGATAGAAAAAGACGGCATAACGAAAACTCAAGGCGTAAAAGGCGTAGAAAAAGCCTACGAGTACTATATCTCGCCGATACAAGACGCCAAGCTGCTAGGCCCAAAAGACATCGGAAACAACATTATCTTAACCAGCGATTCAAATTTAGCTAACCGCGTAGACGGCTACGACATCATACTAAATGCTTCGCTCAAATTCCAAACTAGACTCGAGCAAATCATCGACGAAAAGAAGGAATTTCTAAACGCAAAAGAGATAATCGTGGGCGTCATGGACTCAAAAACCGGCGGCCTGCTAGCACTTGGCAGCACATCACGCTACAGCCCGGCAAACATCAGAAAACAAGACTACAAGTCGCTAAACTCCTCGGCAACC
>CAUSIL010000228.1:0-3282 GCA_963531395.1 uncultured Campylobacter sp. | reverse complement strand
CGCAAAAAATACGCCCTAAATAAATTTCTGCCCCGCCCCCTCATCCTAAAAATTTACGCCGCCGCGATAAACTCGGGCGTAGTTAGCATCGAAAAGACGCTGGAAAAACCGCGCGTAAAAAACAAATATCAAAAGGCCAAAAAGCTGCCCGAGCGCGATAAGGCGCAGGATAAAGTAGTCTTTAACGATAATTTTACTAGGTTTTGGTTTTATTTCATCGAGCCAAATTTAGCCCTTTTAAAAAACGGCGAAAAGGGCGCTTTGATGGAGATTATCAGGCGAGAGTTCGACTCATACGCGGGTTTTGGCTTTGAGCTGCTTTGCCGCGAGCTTTTAGCGTTTAGACTAGGTGCCCAGCCGGCGCGGGTGCGGAGTCTGTGGGCGAAAAATATCGAGATAGATATATTTTTAAGCATCCAAGGTCACATCGTCGTGGGAGAAGCTAAATTTAAAGAGCATAAAATTTGCAAAAACGTGGTAAATTTACTCCTTAAAAAATGCGAACGCCTAGGCTTTGTACCTGACGCCGTCGCGCTATTTTCCAAAAGCGGCTTTAGCAACGAAGTAAGCCGCCTAAAAAACGAGCGAATTTTACTTTTTGATTTAGAAAATTTCGAGGAGCTTTTATGACCCAGATAGATAAAACCAGCGTCCAAGACGGACTAAAAAGCCTGATCGAGCAGACCTATCTGATAGAGCGCGAGTACAAAAACCTAACCGCGTCCTATGCGAGTTTGCAAGGCTTTATCAAAGATATCGTAGAAATTTTGCCCAATGCGATCTGGGTTTTGGATGAGGCGGGCGAGATATTTTTACAAAACTCAGAAGCCCTAAAACTTGGGCAAATTTTAAAATTTATCCCGCAAGAGGGAGGCGAGATAAGCGCTGAGGGGCAAATTTATCTCATCAAAATCGCCCAAAAAGAGGGCAAAAAAATCATCTCCGCAACCGACATAACGACCGAAAAGCGCACCGAGCGCCTAGCCTCGATGGGTCAGGTCGCAGCCCACCTCGCCCACGAGATACGCAACCCCGTGGGCTCGATCTCGCTGCTAGCCTCCACTCTGATAAAAAAAGCCGACGAACGCGCTCGCCCCGTCGTCGAGCAGATGCAAAAGGCGATCTGGCGCGTCGAGCGAATCATCAAGGCCACCTTGCTTTTCACCAAAGGCCTAACGATAAACGCGCGCGAATTTAACCTAGCCGAGCTAAAAAGCGAGTGCGAGGCGGCCATAGAGTGCTACACCTACGGTAAGGAGATCAAATTTAGCCTAAATTTCCCCGACCTGCCCTATGTAGGCGACCGCGATCTGCTCGCGATGGTGTTTCAAAATATGCTGTTTAACGCGATCGATGCGGTCGAGGAAAACGAGGACGACGAGGGCTGGGTGCGCGTGGACTACGAGCAGCGAGAGGGCGAGCATAAATTTGCCGTGACCGATAGCGGCACGCCGATCAAAAACCAAGCCATGGTCTTTGAGCCCTTTAAAACGAGCAAACTAAAGGGCAACGGCCTTGGGCTGCACCTGTGTCTGCAGATCGTCCAAGCCCATGGCGGCAGTATAGAAATCGAGCTTGAGCCAAAGAGCTTTTGCGTAAATTTGCCCGCAAAGACGCGCGGCTAGGCAGGTGAATTTGATGAAATTTGACGCTTTGGGCGAGATTAAATTTGAACGCGAAATTTAGGGCGGCTCGCGGTTTGAGATTAGCTTCGGCGAGCCGAATGATGAACGTAAAAACAATCAAAACAAGGAGAGAAAATGAAATTTGACGCGAAAATTTTAGAGGATTTGGCAGTGTGGTTTGAGGAGCTAAAGGAGATTAAATTTAGCGAACTTTTAGCGGGCGACGCGGCAAACACCGCATTTATCAGCGTGGATATGATAGAGGGATTTTGCAGCATGGGGCCGCTAGCTAGCCCGCGAGTGGGCGCGATTGCGGACGGTATAGCGCGGACTTTTAGCGCGGCTTACGCGGCGGGTGCGAGAAATCTCGTGCTGCTCGAGGATAGTCACGAGGCAAACTGCGCGGAGTTTGACGCATTTCCGCCCCACGCTATCAAAGGCACCGATGGCGCAAAGACGATACCGCAGCTGCGCGATCTGCCGTTTTTTGACGAGATAAAAATCTTTCGCAAAAATTCCCTGAGCGCGGCTTACTGCGCCGAATTTAACGCGTTTATCGCGCAAAATCCGCACATAGACACCTTCGTTGTACTAGGCGACTGCACCGATCTGTGCGTCTATCAGCTAGTCTCGCACCTAAAGCTTAGCGCAAACGAGGCAAATATCAGGCGCAGAGTCGTCGTGCCGGCAAGCCTCGTTGCCACCTACGACGCGCCGGGACCCGAGGGGGACTTTTATCACGCGATGTTTTTGCGGCATATGCAAACGGGTCTTGGCGCGCAGGTCGTGCGAGGGATAAAATTTAATTAAGCGGCGAGGTTTGCTAAATTTGTTTTACGCCGCAAGCTCAGACTAGGTTTAAATTTAACGCTCTAGCGGCAAATAAAGCCGCCCAACGTTAAGCAAGGCGCGATAAATTTACTTTTTAAATTCGTCCGTGAGCGTTAATTTATGCCGCTGAACCGAGTTTAAATTTATGCTCTGCTTACGTCGCCGACAAACCGCTAAAACCAAGTCGTTCGCGTCCACAAAAGTCCGCCCTTAGACTCGTTTTAGACAAGGCTGCTTTCGCTTCTGCGTTTTATCTTAGGTGATTTTGCTTTTTACGCGCGGCTTCTGCGTTTAAATTCAAACCGCACGCCTATAAGGGCATGCTGGCCTTACGCCCAAGGCTTAGCAACGATTTAGCCGCTAAATTTACTTTTGCGATTTATCTACGCAAATAGCCTTCGTAATCTTCGTAGTTAGCGGCGAGATTACAAGTATACTAGGGTACGCCACGGCAAAAGCTTTTGCGTAACCGGCCATCCAAATGCCAAAAAAACCATCGGCAAACCCCAAATTTACGTATGTAAGTACGCCCGAGATGATAAGCGACATAAAAAGCGCCATAATAAACGCGAAAACAAACCTAAAATACCTAATATCTATCATTTTTCTCCTTTTTTAAAGTCTAGTTTGAGACAGTTTTTGCGCCAACGCATTCGGTGACTCTCTCACAAAACCGTCTAAATTTAGTTTTTATTTGCGGGGCTTCATCTTGCTAAAAGAGTAGTTGTTTTTTAGCGCAAAACCCTCAAACATAGCAACCATATCGCCGCGCGCCTGCAAGAACTCCTTAAAATGCGGCGCCTGCCTGTGCGCCTCATACGCGGCC
>CAUSIL010000227.1:0-3287 GCA_963531395.1 uncultured Campylobacter sp. | reverse complement strand
GCCAGCCTAAAAAGCGTGAAAAAGTATAAATACTCGCCGCGAAAAACGCTGCTAAAGGGCGAGTATTTTGAAGCCAGCTCGTATGAGGCGGTGGATTTTGATAGCGACGAGGTGTTTTCAAAACTCATCTACAACGACGTGAAATTCGCCAAATTTTTTAGGACGTATAAGCGGGGCTTAAGCGCGCTGCAAGAGGAGATCGGCGCGGCGCTAGATGAAATTTACGCACGGCTGGAACGCGAGTTTATGATTTATAAATCCGAATTCGAAAACGCGCAAAAAGAGGACGAAACGCATTCCGATACCCTGTTTGCCGACGTTAGGACATATGCGGGGCAGGTGTATAGGACGTTTTTGCGAGACTATGAGACGGCAAAATTTAAAGGGCTGCAAAAGACGGCGCTGTTTTTTGAAAAGCTAAACCTCAAAGTCGCCGCAAACTACGAAAACGCCGTTAAAATCGCCGTGTATTTTCTAAAAGAAAAGATCGCGGGCTCGATGCGCGCGCACGAGCAAAACGGCTTTGCGCTCTTTATCCCGAGCTTTGACGAGGTGCAAGACCGCGTTTTGTTGTCGTTAAATTTATATGAATTTGAAAACGAGATGCTGGGAAACGCGTCATTTTTAAATAAAATTTTATCGGCGTTAAAGATAGAATTTACGCAGATAAAGGATGAAAAACTAGCTAAGATCGCGGCTCTATCGGCCGGACACGAGAGGTTAAGGGATGAAATTTTAAAAGCGGGCGAGGGGTTTGGTGGGCAAGATCCTGTTTAATCGCGCTTATCTAAACTATATTGGAAAGCCAAGTTAAAATTTGCTCCCAAACGGGCTTTTTGTTCTCGTCCTTGAAGCCTAAAAGTAGCTTGATGAATTTAAAAACGAAAATAACGAGCAGGAAAATATACGTGATGAAAATGCCGACTAAAATTTCATCAAAATACTCTTTTGATATGAAGTAGATGACCGTGCATAGCGGAGCGCAAACGGCTGCGATGCCTAAAAATAACTTGGCTTGGCGTA
This sequence comes from uncultured Campylobacter sp., assembly GCA_963531395.1. GTDB lineage: Bacteria > Campylobacterota > Campylobacteria > Campylobacterales > Campylobacteraceae > Campylobacter_A. The sequence goes on along the minus strand of CAUSIL010000227.1, from coordinate 2,264 downwards.
GTAAAAAATCACTCATGCTTTATAACCTTTTCAAATTTGAGTAGCTACGACTGCGATAAATTTAAATCGCTTGTCAAATTTGCGCCTGCCGAGCTACAAATTTAACGCTCAAATTTGCAAGAACGCGCGGTAAAGCCGAGCGTGTAATACAAATTTAGAGTAAATTCTATAAAATCCAGTCAAATTTGACAAAAATGCTAGGCGAAATTTAGCTAAATTTAATCCGCCGCGCTCCAAATTTAGCCGAATTTACCCGTCAAACCCGACTTTCTTATCCTCGCCGAAATTTGAGCTCATCTCGCGTTTGATCTCGCTTTCAAAGTCGCCCATCGTAAATATCCCGTCCTCGCGCACGGCGACTTTTAGCGCGGTATTTTTGAGCGCGAGCATGATTTGCGCTCCGCTTAACTCAAATTTAGCCAGCTGTTTGACGTCGAAATTTTCCTCAAAGCTCGCATTTTCGGGCAGCACTTTGCGCCAGATCGCAAGACGAGCGGCTAGGTCGGGCTTTTTAAACTCGATCTTATAATCAAATCTGCGAGAAAACGCGACATCTAGGCTTTGCAAGAAGTTCGTCGTGGCGATGAGCACGCCCTCAAAGCGCTCGATTTGCTCCAAAAATATATTTTGCATTTGGTTGTGCATTTTATCCGCCCCGCTGCCGCCCTCGACGCGCGTGCTTAGAAACTGATCGGCTTCGTTTAGCAGCAGCACGGGCTCGCTCTTGCTCTTGGCGCAGATTTCTTTGTACGTATCAAAAATTTTATGCACGTTTTGCTCGCTTTCGCCGACGTATTTGCTCAAAATTTTAGAGCAGTCAAAGCTAAGAACCTGCTTTTTTAGGCTCTTTGCGAGGCTTAGTGCGCTCATGGTTTTGCCCGTACCCGGCGGCCCGTAAAAGATGATTTTGGCGTCTACGTTCTTGCGCGACTTGATGCCCCAGCTAGATAGACGCGCCAGCACGCGGCGATCTACTTGCTTTAGGATTGCGTCTAGTAGCTCCTTTACTTTGACATCCAGCACGACGTCGTTTATGTCGGTCCAAAGATTTCTTGCTCTTTTACGAGAGTTTCTAGCGCTAGTTTTTTGCTTTTGCTCTCGGTTTTTGGATGCATTACGCTTTGTAAAATTTCGTCGGTTATGTAAAACGTCCTGCTAAAGCCGCCGTAAGCGTTTAGCGACTCGTCGTAGTCGATGAGGCCGTTTTCAATCAGCTTTGAGCCCTCGTCTAACAGAGCGCGGTTTTTGATGCGCTCGAATTCGTCCGCGCTTAAAATCCCCACAAGTGCGTTTAGATCGCGGTTGGCGTCCGTTTCTCCGACGTATTCTTCCTTTAAAAGCGCGAGGAAAATAAGCTGTTCTTTGTCGTTTAGCGCGTTATCTTTGAAAATTTGCTCGACGGAGATCGAAATTTTGCTTAAATTTAGCCGTTTTTCGATGATGGCTTCTAGCTCTTTTACGTCTTTTTCGAGGCAGCTTTTGGCGTCGCTTGATACGTTTTTACTAAAAAACGAGAGCTTGCCGTAAAGCTCCACGCGCAAGAACTGATCTTTTAGGTAGTCAAGATGATCGGCGTAGGGCGCGACTGCGGGTAGCGTGAGCCCAAACTCGCCCTCTTCTAAAATTTTAAGAAAAAGCGGCGAGAGTGAGATCTCGCTGTGAAGCAGACCGAGTAAATTTGAGCCCGCGCCGTCTGCGTTAGGGTTTTTAAATATAGAAAAGCCCTGCACGATCCAGCCGCTTTCTAGCAGGTTTTTTACGTCTGCAAGGCCTGCTAAAAATTTATACTCCTCGCTACCAAAAACCGCGCAAAGCACGTCGTAAGCGCTACTTTGCGGAGTGCCCTCGACGTAGTTTTTGCTCAGGTGGCGTAAAATCTTCGCCTCGTTTTGGCTGCATTTTATGAGCGAGGAAATTTTAGAATTTTGCTCGCCGCCGATAAACTCTATCAAAAACCGCACTAAATTTCACCCCTTATCTGCTCTTTTAAAACGCGCTTTAACACCTTGCCCGTCGCGTTTTTAGGCAGCTCGTCTTTAAAATAAATCGTCTTTGGAATTTTAAAATTCGCCAAGTGTTTTTTGAGGTGCGCGCGGATATCTTTTTCGTCTAGGCTCATATTTTCTTTAAACTGGATAAAGGCCGTGACCTCCTCGTCTGCGTGTTCGTCTCTGACGCCGATAACCGCGGCGGCTTCGACTTCTGGCAGCTTAAACAGCACCTCCTCGATCTCGCGCGGGTAGATGTTGATGCCCTTTGAGATG
>CAUSIL010000226.1:0-3308 GCA_963531395.1 uncultured Campylobacter sp. | reverse complement strand
GCTCGTAGACGATCTGCTCTTTTTTATCCAGCAGCTCGCTTTGCTCTTTTTTGAGTTTTTGGATATTTTCGGGCGCGACGTAGAAGTAGCCGCCCGAGCTTCTAGCCACGACCGTGCCCTTTAGTGCGTGGTTAAACCCGCCTCGCACGAGCAGCGCCTCTACCGAGCTGATGTAGTGAACCTGCGTATCGACGAGATAGGGTGCGATAGATTTTGAGTAGATGAGGCGGCGCAGATCGGCGTCTATTTGCGCTCTTTTGGCGCTAAACGCGTCTCTGATACCGCCCAGACGCTCGTCTACTTCGTCTTTTAGCTCGCCGTTTTTGTCAAATGAATTTGCGAGCTTTATCATCGGCTGCGGAATCTCGATTTTAGCGAGCCACTCGCCTAGCTTGCCTTCAAATTTGAGCGCTTTTAGGTAGGTAAAATAGCTAATTATCTTAGCAAACTCAAAAATCTCGCTCACGTGCAGCGTGGCTTGTTTGCTAAGGCGCATGAGCGCGTCGTCTAGGTTTTGAGCAGGTGCTGGCGGGTCAAACTGCTTTTGCGAGAGTTCTAAAATTTTCTCATAATGCAGCCTACTATCGCCCGCCATAAAAAGCGGCTTAGGGCGCGCTAAAAAGGAGTTAAACCGCTCCATATAGCCTTGCAAATCTAAAATTTTTATAAGCCGCTCAAAGCCTTCCGCGTTTGTAAATTCTTTTTGCTCGCGGTGCGCCGAAGCGTCAGAAACATCGCCGTTTCTTTGCTCGCGCGAGATGTTATCCTCGCGCCCGCTTGCTTCCCAAGCGCCGCTTTTAGCCAAATTTTGATTATCTTTAAAATTACGCAATTATTCGCCTTTAAATTCGCAGCCATCAAGCGCGATCTTGACGCTGTTTAGTTCCTTTGCCGCGCGTTTTGCGACGAAGGAGGACGTGCCGAACTCGTAGTTAAATTTAGTGTTATTTACGTCAAAATTTCCGCATTTTAGGGTTTTGCCTTGGTTAAAAAGCGCGACCAGCTCTAGCCTCTGGCTTTGCTCGCTTTGCAGGGCGCTCTCGTAAAAATATAGCGCCGCCGCGATAAAAATCGCCGAAAAAGTGATGACAAATTTCGCCTTTTTGCTTAGCTTCTCGTCGCTCACGCTAAATATCGCGATCGCGGCAAGCACGCCTAAAAGTACGATTATGACCCTCATGCGTCGCCTCTTAGCTGATAGGTGATGTCGCCCGCGCCAAATCCTATAACTAGCCCGTCATCAAGCAGGTTTTTAACGCCAAACTCGTCCGTAAAGACGATACTCTCGCCCTCGCGCGCGACTTTTTGCGTCATCACGGGGTTGTAGCGCTTAAACTCCTCTTTTAAATTTATATCTATGGACGCCTCGCCCGCGGCGTAAACAGGCAGGATAACTAGCTCGTCTATGCCCTCAAAGCACTCCTTAAAGGCCTGTAAATTTGCGCTTAGACGCGTAAATCTGTGCGGCTGAAAGATCGCCGTGATCTTTGTGATGCCTAGTAGCTTGGCGTACTCAAAGACCGATTGCAGCGTCGCTTTGATCTCGGTCGGATGGTGCGCGTAGTCGTCAATAAGTACGAATTTCCTGCTCGCGGTTAGGATATCGAAGCGCTTTTTGATACCTTTAAAATTTAGCAAATTTTGCCTAATTTGCGCCAGAGACGTTTCGTTTAACGCCGCAAGTATGGCTAGCGACGCATCCACGGCGATGTGCTCGCCCATGCCAAGCACCTCAAATTTGCCTAAATTTTTTAGATTAAACGCGGTATAAGGCACGAAATCGCGCACGATCATGCTAAGCTCGGTGATATCCACGCTTGGATAAAGGCGTACGGCGTCGAGCTTTAGCGTACCTAAAAACTCGTCTTCGGCGTTTATCACGCGCACCTTGGCTCGCTCCAAAAAGCCTCGATACGCCGCGTGAAATTTCTCCAAATCATAGCCGTAGTGCTCCATGTGCTCGGGCTCGGCGTTGGTCACGACGGCTAGATACGGGTTTGAGTTGAGAAAGCTGCTATCGCTCTCGTCGGCTTCGAAAATGACGTTGTCGCAGGGCTCGTATTTCATATTTGAGCCAAACTGCTTACTGATCGCGCCGATGATGACCGAGCCCTCCACGAGGCTAGAGAGCATCGCCGAGGTCGTGCTTTTGCCGTGCGCGCCCGCTACCGAAAACACGCGCTTGCCCTCAAGCACCATCGGTAGCGCCTCTTTGCGCGATAGGCACTTTAGCCCTTTGCTTTGCGCTTCGACGAGTTCGACGTTGTCGGGTTTTATAGCGGCCGAGTAGATGACGAAGTCCTGATCCTTGATCGCGGCCTTGCTGTGCGGCGTGATGACGTCGATGCCCTGCGCGGCTAGCTCGCGCGTGGTCGGGCTTTCTTTGATGTCGCTACCGCTGATGATGAAGCCCTTTTCGTGCAAAAAGCGCGCGATCGCCGAGATACCGATACCGCCGATACCGATAAAATGGACCTTTTTACGCTCTTTTGCGCGCCTTATTTCATCCACGCTATCTGCTTGCGCGCTTAAATTTGACTGCGCTAAATTTTCGCGACACGAATTTGACGCCCCGCCCGCTTCTACCGCGCGATGAAGCCCGCTTGCTTGGTTAAAATTTCCTTGTTTTAAATTTTCCACTTGTTTTCCTTATCGGTTCCTAAAATACCAAATCCCGCGCCCCAAGTCTGCGGCTTTAGGCTTATTTTACCCGCAAACGGCATATCTTTTAGCGCCTAGCCGCTTGCCGTTACGCTTAAAGTTCGCGTGATTTTTCTTTAAATTTATTAGCCCGATTTTAGCGAAAATGAAATATCAAGACGCTGAAAAGGCGAAATTTACGCGAGTTAGCCGTTTAAAATCGGCAAAGCACTAACCACCAGAATTTAGCGCAAAGGGTTTTGCGTTAAATTTAGCTCCGAATTTAGCCGTTTTCTAGCAAGCCTGGCTCACCAAAATCATCAAAAGCGCTTAGCTAAAACAGGCTCTTTTAGGCATTTTACCGCGTTAGCTCAAAGCTAAGATCTATCAGATCCTCCACCTGCCCCGGCGCGATTTTGGAGCTTAAATTTACGCTGATCCAGTGCTTTTTATTCATATGATAAGCGGGCAAAATTTGCTCCCCGTCGCGCAGGATCGCTGCTAGATCGGGCTTGCATTTTAGATTTAGGACTTCTAACGCCTGCGCGCTTTTAAGCCCCAGTTTGCCGCCATCCACGCGCATAAAAACGGCGAACCATTTTTGATTTTTCGCATGGCGAAATACGGCGATTTCGGGGTGCTTGTCAAATATCCGATCGCCCTGCGCG
>CAUSIL010000225.1:0-3312 GCA_963531395.1 uncultured Campylobacter sp. | reverse complement strand
ATTAATGCAGATTAAAGCAAATTTAAATGCCAAAGCCCAAATGCAGGTTTAAAATAGTCAAATTCGCAAAAACGGCGTTAAATCAAAAATGGAGTAAAAATGGACGATCTGGTCTTGCTAGAGCTTGAGCGGCAAAAGGTTTTGCGTTCGCTTTTTAGGCTAAAGCTTACCTGCGTCTTTGTAGCCACCGCAGTGGCTTGGCTGCTATATCTAGCAGCGCAAAACGCCGCTCTTAGCGCTGGCGCGTTTGTGGTCTGTGGGGCTACGATGTACTATTTTTTTGAGAGCATTTTCACTGATAGCTTTACGTTTAAATTTAAGCGAAAAGTCGTGAGGAGCATCGTAGAGGAGTGCGGTCTCACGTATTATCCGGGCGACTACGTAGAGAGCGATTATCTTTATATGATTTATGATTTTGACATCGACAAATACTCGGGCAACGACCTGATTTTCGGGCAGATAGAGGGCGTGCGGGTTAAATTTAGCGACGTAGAGGCGATAAGCATCAAAGAGGATTTGCGCGGAAACGAGACGCATAGAGTGCTTTTTGCGGGGCTTTTGTTTGTTGCCGATTTTCCTAAGCGGCTAAAGGGCGTCACGCAAATTTGCAGCGGGATGGATGATTTTAAGGACTACGGCGGCAAGCGCGCTAGGATGGACGACGCTGAGTTTGAGCGGTATTTTAGAGTCTACGCAACCGATCAGATCGAGGCTAGATACGCGCTCACGCCTGGCTTGATGGAGAGCTTAAAACTGCTAAAAATGAGATTTCACCGCCCTATAAACATCGTGCTAACCGGGGATAAAATCTGCATGGCGATCCGCACGGGACGCGATAACTTCGAGCCCGATCTGCGCCGTCCGCTCGTGGGCAAGGGAGCGAATAGATTTTACAAAGACGAGATCGGCGGCTTTTTGCGTATCGTCGAGGAGTTGCGGCTAAACCGTAAAATTTGGGTGGATTAGAAAGCGCGGGGTTAAATTTTGACGGACGGCGTAACCCGCACCCTAAAAGCCCAAACGAGCGCGCGAGACGGAAGTCACCGAGCGCGGCGGTAAAAACGAAAAAGGAGAGCGGATGAAGGGCGTAGCGATAAGCGAAACGACGATAGTCGGCGACGACGGGAAATACTATAAATTTAGCTTTGAAGAGGTGCGCGCGGGGCGGCCGGGCGGAGGAGAGCGCGTGGCGTTTCGAGCTGACGTGGAGTTTGCCCGCGATGTATTTGTGGTGACGGACGAGGGCGAGCGGCGCGCCACGAAAGACGCCAGAAGCGAGGAGACGAAGGTGGCGCTAAAAGAGAGCGCGGCGTTTGGGCGGGCTAGGATAGCAGGCATTGCTTCTGGCGTTGCGCCTGCTGCTATCAAGCTTTACGCGTTTTTTATCGCGGACTACGCGGGGCTAAAGCTACAAATCGCCGTCGCTCTAGCAGTCCTCGTAGGCGCGCTGCTAACCTATGCGGCGCTAGGCGGTATCGCGCGGCTTGCGGGCAGCGATGATCTACACGTAAACTACGGCAAGGCGATGATAGCGATGTTCGTCGCACAGGTCACGCAGACGCTGGCGTTTTATTTGGCGCAAACGGGTCATCCGCTAGCTAGGCTCGTCGCCGTTATCGCGGCGCTTTTGCTAGTTTACGTGGCGGTAGTTTGGGCGAAGGTCTTTTTCGAGCTTGCTAGGCTAACTAGAAACGGGCTTTTTAAGGCGTATATTTTCGTGTTTTTTATCGGAGAGCTGATGCAAGCAAGCGGGTATTTATTTATATTTAGTTTTCTTTTTATCGTGGCGTCATTTATTATCTACGTCATAGCGTGGGTCAAAACGGATAAGGTCGGCGAGGCAAATAAAGAGGGGCTTTTTATCTATTAGCCTAGCGCGTTTGCTCCTGCGCGGTTTAGCTCGTTAAATTTAATATCGCCGCTTGCGCCTGATAGCGCGTCCTTTCTCGTTAGATTTTGAGAACAACTACGGCGATGAGCTTTTTAGAAAGCTACGCCAAATTTGGATATCGCAGTTAGCTTTATCCAGTCTTAAATAATGCGATGAGCCTTTTAGAGAGCTTGCCTATTTTGTGCCTAAGGGCTTTGGTTTTAGCTCTACTATGCGCGGTTTTATACGGCGGTTTTTGCGGATAGGCAAAGGGGCTTGGTGCCGCAGATTTGTTAGCGCTTTGTTTGCCGCTTAAACTAACGCTCTTAAATTACTCGTGCGCTGCGGGCTTTTTACCGCTATTTTTGGACTAATTTGCGCAAAAATCTAACGGTGCCTAAAACAGGATTTTAAAGGGAGCAGACGATTTTGCGATAAAGCGTTTCTAAAATTTCGGTGCTAGCGGCGCAAGTGGATGTAAATTTATAGCGCCATATTTTTATCCTAACGCCTGCGGCGGCAAAACGCGCAAAACTCATCGGCGACGTGCTGTAAATAAAGATAGTATCTTAAATTTATTCCGATTTTTGCCGTTTACTTGCTAAAATTTAGCGAAACGAGCTTTGCTTTTGTACTTTCAAATCAAAAATCGCCGCCTAAATCTTTATCGGCGGCGCAAAATTTTTATGCTTTAGCTTTGATTTTACGGTATGATTAGCGCCTTTGTCCGGTAAAAGCCGCTGCTTCTAGGTTTGGCATAAATTTATCCAAAATCTTGCATTTATTATCAAAACGATGCTTGTAAAACAGTGCAAATAAAGATATAATGACTAACCAATCTAAACTAAAAGCAAAAACAATGAAAAAAATCGTTTTAGCTGTGGTCGTTGACATTCTATGCTCTTTAAATTTGAGTGCCGGGAAACTGGAGGACAATATCAAAAAATGCGGCGGCGGCGATGCGCAGGCTTGTTTGAAAGCTGCTGAAAAATACTATGTTGCGGGGCAAAACCGATCCTAAAGAAATTGAACTTTTTCAAAAAGCTTGCAATCTAAATAATGCCGAAGCTTGCACTTTATTGGCATATAAATACAAAAAAGCGGAGATATGGCGAATGCCAAAATATTTTATACAAAAGCTTGTGATCTAGGTGATCAAGCAGCTTGTACGATGAAGTAAATTCTTAAAAAGAGTAAAGCCTGATTTTGCGATCAGGCTTTTTATTATCTAAGCGGTTAAAATATACGCCGATATGCGCCTAAATTCGCGTCAATCGTTTAAATTTAGGGCCGCATTTGACGCTAAATCGGCTTGTGGATTTAATTTAAAACCTGAGCTTTAATTAGGCGAATTTATCGAGCAGACCCGTGCTAAAAAAGCCTAAAACTGCGGCTTGCCGCCGTTTGCTTTGGCGCCATTTACGAAGTCTATCGCGTATTTT
>CAUSIL010000224.1:0-3326 GCA_963531395.1 uncultured Campylobacter sp. | reverse complement strand
CGGCAAATAGCTCTCTAATCCCGGCTAAAACGACTTTTGGTCGGGATTATAAATTCATTCGGGTCGGTTCTTGCGCCTGGATACCGAATTTACGGTAAATTTAAAAAGTAAATCCAAGACCGATCCTTAAAAAGCCGAACTTACTAAACAACGGATACGAATCATCCGCCCCTTTCACGCGCTTCAATCAATACGTACCGCACGACAAAATAAAGCAAAAATCAAAGCAGCGCACGCTAAAAGCGTATGTTTGTTAAGTCGCTAATCCGAAGTCGTAAGCCCCAAATCCCTATCCCGCCAGTGTTTACGCGTACTACCGAAGCGGTTTAGATTTACGCGTAGCGGCACAAGCTAAAAGAAATCAGGCTCATATAAATGTAGCTTGCAAGCACGGCTTATAACTCTCTAAAATTTTAGGCGAGTTAGCAAAAATCGGTAAAATTCAAATTTAGCGTACGAGTAAAGCGCACACCGTTTATTTAGCCTCCGCAAAAACCGCTTAATAAAAGCGATTTTAGTATTTTTTAGTTTTTAAATTTTAGCCCGAAAATTACGCACGGACGGCGCCGACTATTAACCCAAGACGGCCTGGCTAAATTTACCGGCCTGTTTTGCCGCGCGGACAGCCTTTAAAACATACGAAACCGCAAAACCGCAAAAGTAAAGCTAGCGGTCGGTTTTCCAAGCTCCGCTTGCACAAAAAACTGACGAAAACTAAACCTCCTCAAGCCCCATCAAAAGCCTGATGGCAAGATTTGCCTCGTGATTTGCGCAGATCGCCACGCGCGCGGCCATGAGCCCCTGCCCTACGCCCGCAGCATTTTGCAGATCGCCGCACAGATAGACGTTTCTGGCAAATTTGACCGTTTTTATGAGATTTGAGCTAAAGTACCCAGCCATGCCCGACGCGCCGACGATCTTTTTATCCCGCAGACTCGCACCAGCCTCGTTTACCATCATCGCTTTGCCCGCGACGTTGTCAAATGCCTCGCAGATAACGCCGCACGGCGCGAAAATCTCGGCGACGTTGGTAGCAGTTAGCGTCACGTCATGCGTCACCACCTCGACGAATGGATTTACCTCGGCGATGAGTTCTTTTAGCGCGTCGGTTTTTTTCATGCCGATGTGGCGGACGAAGTACTGCTGGCGGTTTAGGTTGCTAGGCTCCACGACGTCAAAGTCGGCCAGCACGAGCTTGGCGACTCCCGTGCGCGCTAGGCTTAGCGCGATATTTGAGCCAAGACCGCCAAGTCCCGCCACGCCCACGCAGCCGCTAGCTAGAGCCGCGTTTAGCTCGGGGCTGTTTCTAGAGGCGATCATGGCTTTTAGCACTTCTCGCCCAGGCATCGCGCCGCGCTTGATAAATACGACGTTTGAGCCGTCTTTTAGCTCCAAATTTTCCTTCGTTGCAAAGCCGTCTAGGATAAAGATATCAGGCTCGCTCGCGTTAAATTCGGCTAGAAATTTATACATCTCGCCGTTTTTATCGCCAAGAGCCTCGTTTTTTAGCTCATCCATCGTGTTTGCCACGACCTTAAATTTCGCTCCGTTTAGCGTTATCTCTTTCATTTTTCTCCTTTAAATTTACAAAATCATAGCGCAAATTTATAAAATGTTTCGTTAAAAAGTCGGCATAGTCGCGTTTTTAAATATTTGCGCAATCTACCGTACGCAAAATACGGGCGCTAATTTTATCTTAAATTTTAGGTTTTGCCGTTTGCTTTTTATATAAGATAAACGTAGCTACTAGCGGCATAAAAAACAAGATAAACACCATAATAAACTCAAGCAAACTTGCTTGCACGATTTGACGCAAGCGCCATCGCGCCGACAAAAGCCAAAAATCCGCTGATCCCAAAAGCGATGCCGAAAATTATTTTTTTAAACGGCGACATAACGGCTTTATCGCACTCGCTTTTAATATCCTCATAGCTTTTTTGGCGTTTTTGAGCTATGGTCTGCAAGATAGCTTCATTAGGATTCGTTTCGGCGCAGGCCTTGCTTAGTATACCGCTAATTTCAAACGCCAAATCAGTCAGCCGTTCGCACCTTTTAGCAGATAGCGCTCCTGAAAAAATTTATCTTAACGACGCGTTATTTTCGCTTATTTTGAAAAAATCCGAGCTTTTTAAGCCAAAATTGCAACTTGAGACGTATGTTACCGTTTTTACGTCGTATCCGCATCTTTGCAAAAAATCGCCTAGGCAAAATTGGGAGACTTGAGCTACGTTTTTTAAAAATTGCTCCTTTTTGGCTGCGGCAACTTGCGCCTGCGTCATCTTTTTTGCCCCAAAGCTTTGACTTGAATAAATCCTAAATCCCCCGCCAAGACTTTTACTAAAACTCAATCGCATATAAATCTCCTCGTTTTATAAAATACTGCGCGTAACCAAATTTTGAAACGCATTTATAAACTCCGCTCAAATTTATACCACCCGTAAACGTCGCCGCCAAGCTCGCCGTGAAATAGCGGCTTGAGTTTTAAATTTAGCCTTACCGCGGGCGCGTCCAAAAGCTCGCTTGAGCGGTAAAGCAGCAGCCATTTTACGCGCTCGTCTAGGGCCTTTAGCGCGTTTTCGCCGCCCTCAAACATCGTTAAGCGCGGCGCGAAAGCTTCATTTATGTCGCTTGTTACGCGCACGCTCCTGCCCGTCACTCCAAAAAGCGGTATAGTCGCGTCAAACTCCCGCTCGCGCGAGTAGATCATCACGTTTGGGTTTTCGCCGCCCTCTATCAGCCTGGCGTCAAGCCTCGGGCGGTCGGCGCGGACGGTGGCGCCTCCGATAACTAACAGCTCGGCCACGCTGCGCAGGCGGTGAGAGTGGGTGCGGCTGGCTAGATTTGAGATGATTTTGCTCTGCGCGGTGCCCACTGCGACGCCGTTTGCGCTAAGAGCGAGCTTGAAAAAGCTAAAATTCCCCTTCTGCCACGATAAAAACGGCTCAACCAGATCGTCCGCCTGCTGCCGTAGTACGTCAAATTTTACCGCTACGCCGCCGCTTTGCAGGATATGCGCACCGCCGCGAGCCACGGCGTTTTCGTCGCTTCTAGCGATAACAACTTCGGCAAATTTTAGTAGCTTTAAAAGCTCGGCGCAGGGCGGAGTTTTGCCGCTGTGAGCGCAGGGCTCGAGCGTCACGTAGGCCTTGGCGCCTTTTAGCAGATCGCCGTGATTTTGCAGGATGTATTCGTAGGTGAAATTTGGCTGTAAGTCCGCATTTTCAAGCTCGGCCGCGTTTTCAAATTTTACGCCCAAAGCCGCGTTGTAGTCTCGTAAAAAATCCCTTAAAAACGCCTCGCTTTTTTGGCAAAGCGCCAACAAAATC
>CAUSIL010000223.1:0-3372 GCA_963531395.1 uncultured Campylobacter sp. | reverse complement strand
GTAAATCAGCTTTTTGAGGCGGGCTTAGTCGCTAAAATCGCCGACATCTACGAGCTTACGGCGCAGGATTTGGCGAGGCTCGAGGGCTTTAAAGATAAAAAGATCGCAAATCTGCTCGGCGCCATCGAGGCTAGCCGCACGCCTGCTTTGCACAGCTTTATAGCAAGCCTTGGCATCGAGCACATCGGCGTGGTGGCTGCTAAAAAGATAGCGCAAATTTATCCGCAAAACTGGCGCGAGCTAAGCTACGGCGAAGTCGCCGCGATCGAAGGGTTTGGCGAGGCGATGGCGGAGAGTTACGCGGAGTTTATGCAGGTAAATAGGCAAAATTTGGACGAAATTTTACGTTTCGTTAGCCCGCAAGCGCAAATTTACGAGACAAAGCAAAGTGCGATAAGCGGCAAAACGTTTGTGATAACGGGCACGCTTAGTAAAAGCAGGGATGAATTTAAAAGAGTTTTGGAAGCAAACGGCGCGAAGGTAAGCGGCTCGGTGAGCAAAAAAACCGACTTCGTGCTTTACGGCGATGAAGTCGGCAGCAAGCTGGATAAAGCTAGAGAGCTAGGCGTCGCGGCGATAACCGAAGACGAGCTAAGGCGGATGATTGAGATTTGATCTATTTGTCGCAAGCCGCCTAAATATCAGCCGAAACAAAGCCGCCGAGCTCATAAAAAGCGGCAAAATTTTGCTTAACGGTAAAATTTGTTCTAAGCCCAGCTTTGAGGTGGGCGAATTTGATAAATTTGATGGCTCGGACGAGCTAAATTTGAACGAGACGGCAAGCGTAAATTTAAATGACGGCAAAAATGGCGGCGCCAAAAAGAGCGCGACAGCGGAAACTAAAAATTTATGTGGCGTAAATTTAGCGGATGCCTCCGAAGCTACGTGCATAAATGCTCGTAACGGCGAGCTAAATTTAAACCCAAACGGCGCAAAGATCGAACTCGTCGGCGAAATCTACGTCGGACGCGGCGCGCTAAAGCTAAAAAGCTTTTTAGCGGCTTGTCCGCTAGAAGTCAAAGGCAAAAACGCCCTAGACGTAGGTTCAAGCACGGGCGGTTTCGTGCAAATTTTGCTGCAAAACGGCGTAAAAAGCGTTACCGCGCTAGACGTGGGCAGCTCTCAGCTAGATGAAAGCCTGCGAGCCGATTCGCGCGTGATAGTAGCCGAAAATACCGATGTGCGCGAGTTTGCAGCAGGGCGTCAAAACTCGGTCAAAGAGGGTAAATTTGACGGCACAGAGCAAAATTTAAAAAACCAAATCGAGCCGAATTTTAATCCCGGTAAATCAAATTTTGTCCGGCAAGACGTATTTTTGGGCGAGCCGAGCGGATCCGCTCTTTCGTCCTCAAATTTAATGCAGATTGGTGCTAAGATGGACGAGGCAAATTGGGCCTGCGTAAATTTAGCGCCGAAAATCCAAGACGCCGAGCCTGACTCCAGCACCCCAAAAAACGCCTTGAGAAAATTTGATCTCATCACCTGCGACGTGAGCTTCATCTCGCTTAAAGAGATTTTGCCCTCCATCGACGCACTAGCGGGCCAAAACTGCGACATTATCCTGCTTTTTAAGCCGCAGTTTGAGGTCGGCAGGAGCGCTAAACGAAATAAAAAAGGCGTCGTAACGGACGCAAAAGCCGTGCGCGAGGCGAGGGCGAAATTTGAGCTTGCGGCGGCAAATTTAGGCTGGATAATGCGCCAAACGCTCGAATGCGAGGTAAAAGGAAAGGAAGGAAATGCCGAATTTTTCTACGCTTTTAACAAAAGATAATATCACGGCCGTGGCGATTGGGCACTTTGACGGCGTGCATCGCGGCCACAAAGAGCTTTTAAAGCGGCTGGGCGAGTACGGCGGACTGGTCGTGATCGATAAAAACAAGGCCAACATAACGCCCGGCCTAAAGCGCGCCGAATACTCTCGCTATCCGTGCTTTTTGTATGATTTTAACGAGATAAAAGGGCTTGGCGGCGACGAGTTTATCGCGCTTTTGAAGCGGGATTTTAAAAATCTGCAAAAAATCGTCGTCGGATTTGATTTTCGTTTCGGGCGAAACAGAGCGTGGGACAAATACGATTTGCGGCGCATCTTTGACGGTGAGGCGGACATCGTGGACGAGTTTTGTTTCGAGGGTATGGGCGTGCACAGCTCGGCTATACGCGAGTATATCAAGCAAGGCGAGATATACAAGGCAAACCGCCTGCTAGGCCGCGAATACTCGATCGAAGGTCGCGTGATAAAGGGGCAAGGCATCGGGTTGCGCGAGCTCGTACCTACGCTAAATTTAGACATCAAAAGCTACCTTTTGCCGCGCGAGGGCGTATATGCGACGAGAACTCGCATCGGCAACAAAACATACGGCTCGGTCACGTTTATCGGCAACCGCGTGAGCACGGACGGCAACTTTAGCGTCGAGACGCACGTGCTAAACGAAAATATCACGGACGCCGGCAACGTCGCGGTTTGCTTTATCAAGCGGCTGCGCGATAACCGTAAATTTGCAAGCCTAGAGGAACTAAAGCGTCAAATTTACATCGATATCAAGCAGGCGATGGAGTTCGTCGGCGTATGCGACCTTTATATCGCCGGCGCAAATGCTAAAAGGAGCGAGCCGTGAAGGATGAAATCTTTAAAGAGCCGATAAAAAAGCAGTTTGAATTTGACGCGAGCGTGGCGTCGGTGTTTGACGATATGATCGGGCGCTCGGTGCCGTATTATGCGGCTTCGCAAAAGCTGATCGCCGATTTTTTAGCGCAAATTTTACCGCAAGGCGCAAGCGCGATAGACCTCGGCTGCTCGACCGCCTCGATGCTGCTAGCCCTTTGGCGTAAAAGAAGCGATCTCACGCTAAAAGGCGTGGATAACGCGCCTGCCATGCTGCAAAACGCGCGCGCTAAGATAGAGGCGTACGGCGCTAAGATCGAGCTTGAGCTAGCGGACATTTTAGAGTGCGAATTTGACGCGCAGGATGCCATTTTGATGAACTATACGCTGCAGTTTATCCGCCCGCCCAGGCGCCAGGATTTCGTAGCTAAAATTTACCGCGCGCTAAATGACGGCGGCGTATTTGTTTTTAGCGAGAAGCTCATTTTTGAGGACAAGACGCTGAGTAAAAATATGATCGAAATCTACGAAAAATACAAGCTCGAACAAGGCTACTCGCGCTACGAAATCGCGCAAAAACGCGAGGCGCTAGAAAACGTGCTCATACCATACACCGAAGCGGAAAATAGAAATTTGGCGCTTAATGCGGGGTTTAAGAGCGTTGAATGTATTTTTAGATGGGGGAATTTTGCGACGTTTGTTGCTTTTAAATAACGGCTTGTCTTTTGAGCGCCTTTGAATGAGTTTGAAATTTTCGCCCTGCGGCAGAC
>CAUSIL010000222.1:0-3383 GCA_963531395.1 uncultured Campylobacter sp. | reverse complement strand
TTTAGCTCCTTGCTAACTCCGCGCTCCAGGCACGTGCCGTCGCTAGGACTGATGAAAGCCTGCGGCGAAACGTCGAAATTTCGCGGACGCTGTAGCTCGCGGGTAAAAAGCGCCGTCAGGCTCTCGTACTCTCTAGGCTGCTTAAACTCGCTCATGTCGATTTTAAAGCCGCTTACGTATTTTTCATTGATAAATGTTTGCAAAAATCTCGGAAATTTAACCGCCGCTACAAACCCGAATATCCTAGAAATAAGTCCCCTCATACAACTCCTTTTAGTCTTAATAACGAAATCTCGCTAGGCGCCATCACGCGCACCGGCGGCCCCCAAAACCCGGCGCCTCGGCTAACGTAAATTTGCGTATTTTTGTTCGCGCGGTATAGCCCGGCGACGTATTTTTGATCGAGCCTTACTAGCAGCGAAAACGGAAAAATCTGTCCGCCGTGCGTGTGTCCGCTCACCACCAGATCCACGGGTGCGCTTTCGTCCATGTATTTTAAAAATTTAGGCTGATGAGCGAGCAAAACGGTGGGCAAATTTACGTCGCGACCGCCTAGAGCGGCGACTAGATCGGGCTCGTACGCCTTAAATCTAAAACCGATGATATCATAAACGCCGGCTAAATTTACCCCGCCCACTCGCACGTTTTCGTTGCCTAAAATTTTAAAATTCGTCGTCTCGCGGATCGCTTTTAGCGTGCCGTCGATACCGTTATAGTACTCGTGATTGCCCGGCACGTAAAAGGTGCCGTATTTGCTCTTTAGCTCGTTAAATGGCGCGATAAACTCGGCCAAACGGTGCGGCTTCACGTCTGCGATATCGCCCACGATCGCGACCGCGTCGGCGTCCAGCTCGTTTACGCGCCTAGTTACCGCCCGCGCAAAATCCGCCCCCAAAAAATCTCCCAGATGGATATCAGTTAAAACCGCGATTTTTAGCTCGCCCCTTAGCTCCTTTAGCTCGATATCCTGCGCTTTTACTTCGGGTAATTTTACGGCGTTAAAGATGCCTTTAAAAAAGTAGCTAAACGCCAAAATAAGTATCGTGACGTCGAGGTAAAGGCGCAAAAATTTACGCCTGCTCTCGCTAAACGCGCGCTTGGTTACGGGACGGACGGCGAGCGCGACGACGTTCGTAAAAAGCACGAACGAAAAGATAATAAACGTCAGCGCCAGCATCAGCGAACAGGCGATGCGAAGGCTCGGACCCAAAAAGTTAAACCGTAGCGAAAAAGCCAGCGCGGCGCCGCCCATGGCAAGCGTCAGGAAAAACAGCCCAAGCGCCCTTTTATGCGTGGCAAGCGGCCTGAGCGCGGCATCTGCAAAAAGCCCGCGATAAGAAACGTAATTCATAAAAATAATGATTAAAGACGATAAAACATAAAACATTTCGTAAATTTAGCCAAAATTATTAAATATCTAACCACTGCGCGCGGCAAATTTGAGGAAATTTAACCGCGGCAGCAAAGCGTGTGCTAGAAACGTCTTTTTTACGCGGCGATATCCGTGCGGACGGAGAGTAAATTTGATAGCTTGTTTGGATAAATTTAGCGCTTAATGCCGTGCTGATTTACGGCGCCGAAATGTAAATTTGATTTTACGGGCTGCTTAAAACGCATTTTAGCAGGCATAAAATAATCCAAATTTTATCGCCGCGCTTATTTTTGCGTTTGGCATGACCCGCACCTTTACGAAGCTACCGAGATTTTGCCTATTCTTCGCCCGCTTCCTCCGTTCGTACGATGAGGCTCTTTGGCAGGTTAAATTTCTCGATCACCTCGCACTCTTTGGCTCTCATCTCGCCCGCGTCGTTTTCGTGATCGTAGCCCAGCACGTGAAGCAGTCCGTGCGTGAAAAGCAGAGCCGTCTCGTCATCCTCGCTGTGCCCTAGCTCGGCGGCTTTGGCAGCGACTAGCTCGGTGTTTATCACGATACAGCCAAGCGGCGCGTGCAGCTGCATCTCAAGCGGGAAACTCAGCACGTCCGTAGTCTCGTAGATGCCGCGCTGGCGGACGTTTATCTCCTTCATCTCCTCGGCGTCAACAAAGCTAAGCTCCACCTCGCCTGCGGTCAAATAGTCGCAAATTTGATCCAAAATCCTCGGATAATCGTCCTCGCAAAGTATCATTTTTGGCTTTCCTTTAGTAAAATTTGAGTATGATTTTAGCGAAAAATCGGGTTGATTTTAATAAAACTAGCTTTTGTTTGTTAAGGGGGAAGGGGCTTGAATTACGAAGTCGCTCCCTTCCCCCTTAACAATCCCCCAACCCCTACGACGTGAGAGGTGGCGACACGGCTTTGCCTTATAGACAAAGCGTCGCGGGTTTTGTAAATTTTGATAGAGGCAAATTTGGCATTTTCAAGGTACGGGTCTAGGTGGGTAAAATTTGTAAATTTGGCTTCAAATTTTAGTGTAAAACGATAAGGCGAAGTATCGTGAGATGTTTTTTCGAGTTTTGAAGCAAAATTGAGCGTGCGCTAGGCATATAGCCTGCGGAGCGAAAATTTTGCGAAATCTCGGAAAAGCGCTCGCGAGACAAGCCGACTAAAAAGGAGAAAAAGTGAAAAAAGCGGTTTGCATAATGAGCGGCGGCATGGACAGCACCCTCTGCGCCGTCCTCGCTAAACGCGCAGGCTACGAGATCATTGCGCTGCATTTTGACTACGGACAGCGCACGATGAAGCGCGAAAAACTAGCGTTTGAGCAGATCTGCGAGCGTATCGGCGCGCTAAAAAAGGTAAATTTAGACGCTAATTTTATAGCAAGTATCGGCGGCAACGCACTAACGGACGAGAGCCTAGCCATCCGTAAAGACGGCACCAAGCCCGACACCCCTAGCACCTACGTGCCGTTTCGCAACGGTATCTTTATCTCTATCGCCGCCGCGCTAGCCGAAAAAGAAGGCGCACAGGCGCTATACATCGGCATCGTCGAGGAGGACGGCTCGGGCTACCCCGACTGCACGGCGGATTTTATCGGCAAGATAGAAAGCGCCGTAAATGCCGGCACCTCAAAGGACTTTAGCCTGCGAATCGTCACTCCGCTAGTAAATTTAAGCAAGGCCGGCATCGTGCAAAAGTCGATTGAGGCGGGCTCGCCGCTGGAGCTAACCTGGAGCTGCTACGAGCGCGAGGACGAGGCTTGCGGCGAATGCGACAGCTGCCGCCTAAGACTGCGAGGATTTGAGCTAGCAGGAGAAAAAGATAGGATAAAATACGTAAATTTGAAGTAAAATTTCTAAAAATCGGCGTGAGCCCGTCCGCAAATTTAATGCGAAATAAAATTTATCCGCCAAAACTCGGCGACCGCCCTACCGCCGTTTTTGTTCGGCAAATTTGATCGCGGCGGCGGTTTTACGGATTTTAGACGGTAAGTATTTGGCAA
>CAUSIL010000221.1:0-3385 GCA_963531395.1 uncultured Campylobacter sp. | reverse complement strand
GCGGATTTCGCGGCGCCTTGATGCAGGCCGTCGCCGCTTGCATCGCCAAAGCGCGGGGTTAGGCAAATTTTTAAGGATAAAAATGAAAAATTTATTATTTGCGCTATTTGCGGCGTTAAATTTATTCGCTAGCGAGCCTAGCCTTTCTCCATTGCTAGCCGCAGATACTCTAGAAAAGGTCAAAAAATGCAAAAACCCCGACCTAAACGCCACCAAAGAGTGCGTGCAAGCAGGCATGGTAGCGGCTAACTTAAAGCAAGACTACGGCGCGGCGGAGGGGCTATTTAGTCTAGCCTGCGCCAAAGGAGACGGCGAGGGCTGCTTATATCTGGGCGAATTTTATAAAAATAATCTAGTAAAAGCCGCGGACAAGAGCGAGCGCGAGACTAAGATTAGCGCGTATTACAAGGCTAGCTGCGTCCTTTACGAGTATTTGCCGGGTTGCTTGGCGTTAGCTAATTTCATGCAAGAAGAGCTGGGCGACGAGGTGCAGTCGTTTGCGATAAACAATACCCTATGCAACAAAAAATACGCTCCGGGATGCTACAACGTGGGCTGGATGATAGAGCGAACGGGAGGCGATATAGGCGAGATGATGGAGTATTACGAGCGCTCGTGTAAGCTAGGCTACGTAGGCGGCTGCGAGAGGGCGGCGTGGCTGTATGAGGGAAATTTCAACGAAAATAGATACGAGCAAGTAAAAAAAGACGCGAAAAAGGCAAAGCAAATGCGAAAAAAGGCGTGCGAGCTAGGCGATAAGCAAAGCTGCTAGGCGGCCCATCTTGCTCTTGCTTAGATTTTTTGCTTGCAGTTAAGAGCCTACGACGCTAAATTTTTCCTCATCTTGCAAAATTTAGCGAAGCGATTTAGATTTCGCGTCGCCTTTGGTTTTATTTCGCCGCGGTAATAGAACTAGCCTGCACCCGCAAGGTAATTTTCCTAGTTCTTGCAAAAAATACGGCTTTGCTACCGTAAGCGCGGCACGGCAAGCGCGCGCGGCGGAGTAAAAGCGGTTTTATACGGCGGCTTGCGTAGAGGGCGTATTTAAAAGAGCGCGAATTTTAGCTCCGTAAGCAAAGGCCGTACTTGCACCAAATTCACGTTGCTTGCACCGCGTATTGCAGCTTTTGATGAGAGGCGGCCGAAGCCCGGCGAGCAAACTTGCGTTGCGGCGTTTGATAAATTATGCTAGGCGGCAGTCTCTTGCCGCAAATTTCGCGCTAAAATTTAGCCGAATTTAGCGCAAAAGTAACGAATAAATTTAAAGGAGAAAAATGAAAAAATTACATTCCGCATTTGCAGCCTCGCTGATAGCAGGCGCGGTAGCCTCGGCGCAAGACGCCGCACCATACGAGCTAGATTTAACGACGACCACCACATCGACGGTCTACGGAGACTACTGGGACCGCCGTATAGGCTCGCACGATACGAGATTTTTGATATTTAGGGCGCTAGAAGACGGCGTGGAGCTTTGGGGTATGGAGATAAACAGGGGCAGATGCTCTGCGCGGTGGAACGATTTTATAGGCTTGGGATACGATGCGAAAGCGACGATCCGCGTGGGTAAAAGGGACGAAAATTTCGTGGATATAGAGCAGAAGACGCCAAACAAGGACGATCCCGAGGATTTTGATTGGAAGTCGGTTCAAAAAATACCTCTAAAAGACGTGCGAGCGCGGCTGGGTAAGGGTTTTGAGCTAAATTTTAGCGAAGAGATCAAATTTACGCTAGATGAGGGATGCGGCAAGATAATCGAGGTCAAAGTCGATACGAATCTGGGAAGCTGGGTCACTAGGTTTAAGTAAATTTAGGCGTTTTAATGCAAGCAAACGCCGCAAAACGCACGCCGCAGCCTTGCTTAAATTTGGTCGTTTGCTTAAATTTTCACGTCAAATTTCCATCGCGTCCAAACGGGCGCTAAATTTACCCGCGTCGTAAACTCTACGCGCCTAAATTCCCGCCGTTTTTGTAAATTTGCCGCCTGATTTGGCTCCGCTTTTCTCCGCTTAATTTATCAAATCAAAACCCGTGCTTTGCTCTTAAATTTAACCCTAAATAGCGCCGAATTTACCCGCAAATTTCGCGCCGGCTTTTGTTTTCTATTTTTGTCCCGCATCTGCCATAATTGCGGTTTAAAAAGGAGAAACGATGAGCGTAGAATTTAGCGTCAAAAATAAAAAGCGGCCGCTATTTTTGGGATATTTTAGCGTAATGAGCATAGGCAAGGCTACGGAGCTGATACCGGATTTGGCGGTGTTTGGCATAGATGAGAATGCCAAAAATTTTGATAAAGAGGCGTTTTTAGGCTCGGTTTTAGGCGAATGCGAGGGCATAGTTTTGGGCATTTGGGGCAAGAGCGGGCGGGGATTTGAGCTTAGCTACGACACTGATACGAAAAGCTACAAAGTGCGCGTAAATACGCCCGCGACGGTATTTGACTGGGTTTTAGCTATCTCGTATCTGCAAATTTTATCGCAAAGACTAGGAAGCGACATCAAGGGCGAGGACGGAAAAATTTATACGCGAGAAACGATAGAAAAATTTGACTACGAGCGCGATATAAACTCGGGTTTGCGGGCGATAAAAGGGCATTTGGAGGGCGGCGCGACCGTAAATCACTGCTACGGCGTCGTTAGGCCTTTTGCCCTAAATCGCGCGATCATAGATGAAATTTTAGCCGCGCAAAGCCCCGCAAAGGAGTTTAGCGAGCGCCTAACCGAGGTGCAATACCTTGACGCTTACGGCGCAAACCAGCGCTTTTACCGCGCAAACGGCGAAGGCGAGATCATCGGCTCGTACGCGCTTACGCAGGGCGTGCCGACTATTTTGCCTTACGAGCCTTTCGTGGAGTGGCAAAATTTGGACTTTGTTAAGCCAAAAGACGTCTCGCGCTGGGAAATTACGCTAGTAGGCGGCGAAGAATGCGACGGCGGCAACGAGAGCGATGATGGTGACGAGGCCTCCCGCTACCGCGTGCTAGCCGAGCTAGATTACTCAGAGTTTATCTCGCGTCTGCCGCGCGCGAGCTACCGCTTTATCGATGCTAGCTATATTTTGGTAGAGGGACTGGGTTACGAGCGGTTAAGGGCGCTGGCGAAGTAAATTTTAAAACTCGGCTTGCCAACTGGGTGCTGGCGCCGCAAATTTAGTCATCGATTTATGCTTTATTTGCCGCAATTTACCTTGCAAATAAGACCGAGCCGTTAGCTAAATTTAATAGTCGCGCGACTTTGCCATTAGGCTGCACCGCGTTTATTTTGATTGCCGCTTTGCGCCTTAGAAACGATGAATTTTCGTCGCCTTAAAGCGTCGATAAATCAAGGTC
This sequence comes from uncultured Campylobacter sp., assembly GCA_963531395.1. GTDB lineage: Bacteria > Campylobacterota > Campylobacteria > Campylobacterales > Campylobacteraceae > Campylobacter_A. The sequence continues at coordinate 60 of CAUSIL010000221.1, read as the reverse complement.
GCGTTAAAACGGACGCCTTTAAATTTACACTTCAAAACCAGCGATAGCGCGATTTTATGT
>CAUSIL010000220.1:0-3394 GCA_963531395.1 uncultured Campylobacter sp. | reverse complement strand
TTATCTTGATGCTTTTTGTGTTGAGTTTTGGTCTCATCGCGCAAGATAACATCCTAGCTATCCTAAAAAAGGCCTTTGTAGAACCTAGCGCCAACGAATATAAATTTGAAAACGCGGGCGAGCTTAAGCCCAAATCGCAAAAAAAACCTAAACGAATCAAGAAGCAAAAAGCAACGAACGAGGCGAATTTAAGCGATGAAAATAATGAAAATTTAGAAGATGAAGCGCAAGATTTCGGTAACGACGAATCAGACGAATCAGATGAAGGCGAGCTAAATTTAGAAGCTAACGAGACGGGGGCGGTTACCATAAACGGCGTCGAGATCCTAAACGAAGTCGCCGAAAACAAAAAACTACTCGAACAAATCGAAAAAGGCAAGGTCGAAAAGCCTAAGGATTTTGCGTTGCCTCCGCTTAAATTTTTAGCCGACCCGCCGAGGCGCTCAAACAGCGTAAACGAAGCCGAAATCGATCAAAAGATCTCCGATCTGCTCGATAAACTGCGTAAATTTAAAATAGACGGCGACGTCGTGCGCACCTATACGGGGCCGATCGTTACGACGTTTGAGTTTCGCCCCGCGCCGCACATCAAGGTGAGTAAAATCCTTACTCTGCAAGACGATCTAGCTATGGCTTTGCGCGCGCAGACCATCCGCATCCAAGCGCCCATACCGGGCAAGGACGTAGTAGGTATCGAGGTGCCTAACCAAAATATCGAAACCATCTATCTAAAAGAAATTTTAGATAGCGAAGTTTTTAAAAACTCGAGCAGTCCGCTAACTATCGCGCTAGGTAAGGATATCGTCGGCGCGCCCTTTATCACCGATCTAAAAAAGCTGCCTCACCTGCTAATCGCGGGAACGACGGGCTCGGGTAAGAGCGTAGGCATAAACGCGATGCTGTTAAGCCTGCTATATCGCAACAGCCCGCAGACGCTGCGCCTGATGATGATAGATCCTAAGATGCTTGAGTTTAGTATCTATAACGACATCCCACACCTACTCACGCCCGTCATCACGCAGGCTAAGCAGGCTATAACTGCGCTATCAAACATGGTCGCCGAGATGGAGCGCCGCTATAAAATCATGAGTCACACGCGTACCAAAAATATCGAAAGCTACAACGAAAAGATGAAAGAGGAGGGCGGCGAGCAGTTCCCGTACATCGTCGTGATTATCGATGAGCTAGCCGATCTCATGATGACTAGCGGCAAGGACGTGGAGCTATACATCGGGCGCCTGGCGCAGATGGCCAGAGCCAGCGGCATACATCTCATCGTAGCCACCCAGCGCCCGAGTGTAGACGTCGTGACGGGGCTAATCAAGGCAAATTTGCCTAGCCGCATCAGCTACCGCGTCGGTCAGCGTATCGATAGTAAGGTAATCCTAGATCAAATGGGCGCGGAGAGCTTGCTAGGACGCGGCGATATGCTATTTACGCCTCCTGGAAGCCCGGGCGTCATCAGGCTACATGCGCCGTTTGCTAGCGAAAAAGAGATCGATACGATAGTAAATTTCCTAAAAGCGCAACAAGAAGTGGTCTATGACGAGAGATTTTTAGCCGAGGAGGGCGCTAGCGGCGGTGCGGGCACAGGCTCCGGCGCCGTAGCTGGCGAGCTAGACGAGCTATATGAAGAGGCTAAAGAGATCGTGCTAAGCGAGCAAAAAACTTCGATCAGCTACCTGCAACGCCGCCTAAAAATCGGCTACAACCGCGCAGCTACGATCATAGAACAGATGGAACAAATGGGCGTGCTAAGCCCGATGAACGCAAAAGGGCAGAGGGATATTTTGTAAATTTGGCTCAAATTTACAGGCGAGTGTCGGCTATATTTATTTTTAGGTTAGCGTCGTTAAACTTGAAAATAGGCGTCCGTTGGGGGGGGGGGCGACAGGCTTTGCGCGCCGTTGAGAAGTTTTGCGCGTTTAATTCGCACTATATTTAAATTTTTGAGCAAATTTACGGTCAAATTTTAAGCTCATCGTTGGCGAAATTTACTGCCGAAGTAAAATCATTTATAAACGTCAAGGCTTAAATTTAGCTCGTCTATGACGCGTAATAGCCGCGTGATTTCGTCTTTTATGGCCTGTGCATCAGAAAGGCTTAGCGGCGGGTCTAATAGTGAACTTTCAAAACGGTTTTTTGCACCGTTTAAAAAGAGATAGAATTTATTGTCCATAAACGCCGCGCTTAGCGATACGGCACTGTCAAAACCCTGCTTAACCTCGCGTAGGCGTTGCATAAAACCGGGGCTCAAAAGATAGCGCGCTTCTATTTTGTAGTCGGTAAATACGCGAAATTCGTTGTTAAACTCCGTATCATCAAGTATCTCTTTTTCGCCAGATATTTTCGTATTTAGCACCTTTTTGTCGGCTAGTATCGTTTGTCCTTTGAAATTTTTATAAAACTCGCAGACTAGTACTGTACCGTTAAAGTCCATGTATTCGTCGTATATGACTTTGCTTACCCTCAAAAGCGCCAGATAAGGGTTTTTTGAGCCGTTTGAGTCATATGTTTTTTCTACTTTTATAGCCTCGCTTAATTGAAATTTGACATTAGCGTAAGTACCGCTTATTTGGTCTTCGCCGTAAAAATTTACGCGCCTGTATATTCCGCTTTTATAAAATTCGTTTGCGGTGATGCCTTTTTGAGGCTCGTATGTAAAATTGCTATCTATATCGGCAATTACCGTGCTAACAAAAACATTTTTGTAGAAGCTTCTATACTCTTCCAGCGTTTTTTCTACTTTTGGAATCCTCGGCGTGACGTATATTGGGATGACTGCAAATAAAAGAAAGAATATTTCAAAGCGTCGCTCCATAATAATAAAAATTAGTATTGGTGCGACAAATGTCGTTATAGTCATAAATGTAGCGTATTTTTTGACTATTTTTTTACACTCATTTTGCTTTTGCGTTACGGCAGCAATAGCTTCTTTTATTTTTTGATTTCTCATTCGTAAAAAACTCGGTTTAGATAAAGACCGTTTGGCGGCGCGGGGATACGAGTGAGCGGCTTTTGCTCGTAGATAGCTCGGCGTAAAAGCTCTTTTGCTTTGAGGAAATTTGCATCGCGGCAATCGCTTGAGTTTTTATTGCCGATTTTTGCGCGATTTTTTTCGGTATCTATGCTTGCGGCTTTGTTTAAATTTGAGTTTTCGGCGTCAAATTTTGAGACGACGCAAACCGCTTGCTCGGCGGTCAAATTTGCGCTTTCGTTGCTTGTAGTTAAGATTTTTTCGCGGCTGTTTTGGTTTAAATTTGCCATTCTGTTCGATTTTGTCGTCTGCGCACGCTCAAATTTAAACTCCAGCGCGTCTGTTGCTTTAAATTTGCCGTTTTTGGCAAGCTCGAGTGCCTTAAGGACGCTAGCGATCATGAGGCGAACCTGGGCG
>CAUSIL010000219.1:0-3400 GCA_963531395.1 uncultured Campylobacter sp. | reverse complement strand
CAAAAAAGGAGCTAGGCTCGTAGGCGTACCATGCCGCGGAGTTTAAAGAGCGATTCTTTAGCCCCAAAACCCGCCCCTTTTTATCGCAAACGACCAGCGTTTCGTCGCCGTCATTCACCGGCAGGAGCGGGCTTTGCAGCGAGCGGATGTTTAAAATTTGATCCTCCAAGCTAAAGCTATAATCAAATCCGCTTTTGTCTTTATAGGCGCACTCGAGCGAATTTACGTGGCCGCCCAGTAGTTTTAAATCGTTTTTCGTTTCTTGCAAACTAAACCCTTTAAATTTTAAGTTTTCGCGTCTGAAATTCGGGCGATATAAATTTGCGCGACTATAAATTTGATCGCTCGTTTGCCCGTCAAATTTAAAATAGGCGCCGAATTTGCCGCGTTTTTTAGCGGGCGAATTTGACGGCAAACTACAAATTCGCTTCTTTTAAAAATTTTCTCAAAGCTAGATACGCCTGGACCATGCCGCTTAAGCTTTTGTTTTCGCTCCAGTATATGTGCAAAAAGGGCAGCGATAAAAACAAGCAAACGACAAAGGCAAACAAGGCCGTCATGCCTGCAAATTCGGACAAATACTTGCTTAGATAAATTATAGGTATCGCAAAAATCGCGCCTAAAATTTTACCCGGAACGATATCAAAGATTGCCGCCCACGATAGTATAAAGTACACGCGCCAAGCGTAGTTTTTGAGCCACTTGCCCGAGGTTAAATTTTTAAAATTCCAAACCTCGTTTTGCAAGTCGTAGGCTACGGCTAAACGGTCGTTTTCGCGAGGCACGAGGCGCTCTTTGGCGATTTTGGTATTAAATTTCGCGCCCGCGATCTCAAAAACGCACTCGTCCGTAGCAGCATTCCATCTCACGTTTTTTGCCTCGCCCGCTAAGACCTGAAACTCGCGCAAATCTCGCATCTAAATTTTCTCCAAAGTTTTTGTAAATTCGTAAAAATTAACGCCGAGCAAATTTGAGCTGGGCGTAAAAATACGTCAAATTTGAGCAAGGCGCCCGCGCGGACGATAAAATTTGACGGATCGCCTGATCAAAAAAGCAAATTTACGCCGCAAAAGCCCGCAAATTTAGCGTGCCGATAGTCCTTCTAGCTCTTTTGCCAGCGCGTTTACTTTCGAGTCGTCCATGCCGTTGCGCTCGACGTCGCTCACGACGATGTCCTCCCATGTCTTAGCAAACTCGGCCTGCGATAGCCCCAGACCGTCCTCGCCCTTTGGCAGCATGCCGCTAATCACCAGCGCGCGGAAGCACACATGGCGGTCGCCCTTGTAGGCCTTGCACTGCTCTAGCGAGTTTTTAAACTCGGCTACTAGGTGCTGCGCGACCTTGTCGTCCGGGTACTTTTCCGCCGCGCGAGCTATGTCAAGCGCTGTTTCGTAGTACTGCGAGATGGCCTTAAACTCGCCGTTTTTGGCGGCGTACCCTAGTAGTTCGCCCGCTCTTTTGCTATCTCTTGGCGCGCCTAAACCGGTAACGTAGAGCAGCCCCAGATCGCCACACGCGTCTCTTAGACCCTCGTCGCAGTATTTTTTGCGAAGCTCGAATTCTTCTTTAAATTTACCGCTTTCAAAGTAGTTGTTTGCGCCCGCGGCGGAGTTGTACTCGCGCAGTACTTTTGCGTACTGCTCGGGGCTAAATGGCTTTGCCTGCACGAAAACGGCGCAAAGAGCAAACAAAGCCGCGGCTAAAATTTTATTCATTTCTTATCCTTTTTGATTTTAAATTTTTTGATAGTTTTTTTGATAGACTTTAGCAGATAGGCGACGTCTTTTTGCGTGTGGGAGTAGTGCAGGCTCACGCGCACCCAGCCTGGCTTTTGATCAAACTTCTGATCGTCTTTTAGTCCGAGCAGATCGTGTCCGTACGGACCGGCGCAGGCGCACCCAGCACGGGTCTGCACGCCGTAGTCCTGGCTTAGCGCTTCGGCGAAGTCATAAGGCGAAACGCCTTTAATATTAAACGCGAAAATCGGCAGCCTCGGCACTGTGCGCGGGCAGTAGCTCACGATCTCGGGGATCTTATCTAGCCCCTCGCAAAATAGCTTCGCTAGCTCATCCTCGCGGCTTTTTATGACGTCTAGGCCGACCTCGTTTCGCAGTCTGTATGCTAGCGAGGCTCTGATTAGTCCCATCACGTGCTGGGTGCCGCCCTCCTCAGTGCGCTCCACGCTAGGCGCAAAAAAATGCGAGCTGCGGCTCACGTAGCTAACCGTCCCACCCGCGGCGAAGGTCGGTTTGTCTGATTTTATTAGCTCCTTTTTTATCGCGAGCAGTCCGCAGCTACCCACGCCTCCTAAAAGCTTATGCGGCGAGAGAAATAGCGCGTCGAAGTAGTCGGCGTCAAGGTTGTCGTGCGAGCTAAAACTAGCCGCGTCAAAGGCTACGGTCGCGCCGTATCGCTTCATCATCACGTAGATTTTTTTGTAGTCGCTGATTATCCCCGTGACGTTTGAGGCCGCGCTAAAAGAGCCGATGATCTCGCGCTTTGAGTTGATTTTGAGCAGTTGATCGAGCCTGCCGAAATTTATCTCCCCGCTCTTGCTTAGCGGTATGCGCACGACCTCGCACAGCCCCTCGCGCAGGCTGACTTCGTTTGAGTGGTGCTCGTAGGGCGAGACGATGACGAGGGGCAAATTTGCGCCCTTTAGACTCTCCTCGCCTAGGCGGTTCGCGCTCATAGGCGGCAGGTAAAGCCCCATGATTTCTTCAAATTTCTTTATCGCTCCGGTTGCGCCGCAACCGGCAGAGATCAGATAAAATCGCTCGTCAAGCCCCAGTGCGTCTTTTAGGCTCTGCCTTGCTTTTTCGTAGCGTTTTTGCGTTTTTAGCGCGTTTGAGGCGCTTTCAGAGTGCGTGTTGGCGTAGGTTTTTAGGTATTTTGCGATCTTGCGCTCGATAGGCGCGTAAGCTAGGCCAGAAGCCGTATAGTCAAAGTAGCGCACGCCTTTTTTTAAAATAATATTTTTCCTGATTTCGTCGATGCTAACCAAAATTTTTCCTTATAAAAAAAGAGATTATAACCAAAGTTGTGCTAAAATGGGCTAAAAAGGAGCGAAAATCTACGCCTTAAAATCAAGCTACGCGCGCTTTAAGCACCTTGATATTTTGCAGCTTATTTACTTTCATCTAGTCTTTGACGCGCTAAAATTTGAAGCGAATTATTACGATATTTTCGAGGCGATAGAAAAAGAAATTTTAGATAAATTTGAAGATTTGTCGCTCAAATTTAGCTTTGACGCGCCTTTTGAAAACGAGCTTAAATTTGCCCTTTGCAAGCTTGCTAAAAACGACCGCAAAAAATACGCTCTAAATAAATTTCTGCCCCGCCCTCTCATCCTAAAAATTTACACCGCCGCGATAAACTCGGGCATAGTCAGCATCGAAAA
>CAUSIL010000218.1:0-3418 GCA_963531395.1 uncultured Campylobacter sp. | reverse complement strand
CTAGCTTGTATTTTTTGGCGCGTTTGATTTTCGCGCGTTAAAATCGCCGACCTTTAAGCGCAAGACGACTTTTTTTGGGCGTAAATTTAAGCTTTCGCGCGCCGCCGCTTAGTCTAACGGTAAGGGCGATTGCCTTTAAATTTAACTCGCTACGAAACGGACGACTTTGCTAGCTTGCGGCGTAAAATCGCAGCTTTTAGAGGCGTTATGCAACCTTGTAAAATACGTAAATTTGGTGCAAGTAAGGATTTGTTCGGCGGTTAGAGCGATTTGGGATGTCTTTGTCAAACAAAAACGAAACGGAGAAAAAATGCAAAATTATAAAACCTCAAAGGAAAGATTAAACGCGCTAATTTACGCGGAAAATAAAGCTTTAAAATCAAATTTCGCTCGTTTTAAAACATTGCCGCAAAGCTCGAGTTTGGCGCGGGTTTTTAGCGTAAATTCGGACGAAAATTTACCAAGCGCGCGCAGCCTGATTTTACCGCGTAAATTTAACGAGACCAAGGCTCTTAAATCGTTCAAAAACCATCTAAAATGCGCGACTTTTTCGGAAATGAAAGTTTCAAATTTAGCCTGCGAAAACGGCGGAGATTTTGTGCGAAATCAGGCTCCTGGCTTGTCGCTTGCAAGACCGGCGATATTTCAAAAATTTAGCACCGAACAAAAGCGAAATTTAGCGCAGATATCGCCTAGCGGCGAAAAAATACGGGTTTACACAAATGACGCTCTAGGCCCAAATTTGCCGCAAAAAATGTCTAATCCGGCTAACGAAAAAGGGCTAAATTTAAGCAAGTTGCACACGCCGCTGACGGATCAAAATCAAGCGCAAAACTTGCGCGCGAGCTTGCCTCAAAATCAGCCTCAAATTTTAAACGCGCCCAAATCTAAAGTAAACTCCGAAAACCCGGCTCAAAGCCCGAAAAATCGAGCAAATTTCATCTCGCTAAACGCAGCAAAAGGCTCGTGTTTTACCTCGGGCACAAATTTACAGCCGCATGCAAACCAAACCGCTCTTAACGCCCCCGATCAGGACGCGCTTTTGGCCGAGTTTAAGGTGTTTTTGAATGTGCATTTACCGAGCAACCCTAGCTTTCATCCGTGTTTTGATGAGGCGCTCTCATACACGCTAAAATCGGGCGGCAAGCACTTTCGCGCGATGCTAGTCGCTGGCGTCGTAGCGGCGGTGCGCCCCGAGCGCAAAGAGGCGGCGTTTCACGTCGCGCTGGCATTTGAGACGATGCACAGCTACTCGCTCATTCACGACGATCTGCCTGCGATGGACGACTCGGATCTGCGCCGCGGACAGCCTAGCTTGCACGTCAAATTTGACGAAGTAACGGCGATCCTAGCGGGCGACGCGCTAAACACCCACGCCTTTTATCAGATAGCAAGGGCTCCGCTAGACGCGGACGCGCGCATAAAATGCGTCGAGATCCTAAGCCGAAACGCAGGCATCTACGGCATGGCGCTGGGGCAGGCGGTGGATTGCTATTTCGAGAATCAAAAACTAGGGCTTGAGGAGCTAAAATTCTTGCATATCCACAAGACCGCGCGCCTCATCGCGGCGAGCTTGCAGGCAGGCTGCGTCGTAGCGGGGCTAGACGAGACGGAGGCTGCTCGCATATACGACATCGGGCTTGATCTGGGGCTGGCGTTTCAGATCGCAGACGACATCATCGACGCGACGCAAAGCGCTGAAACGGCGGGCAAACCGACGCATAACGATGGCGCGAAAAACTCCTTTACCAACCTTCTTGGCGTAGAGGGCGCGGTGCAGGCCAAAAACGAGCTCATCGCAAAGATAGAGCGCGAGCTAGGCAGCGTGCATGCGGGCATCCGCGCTATCGTGACGGGTCTCATCGACAAGCATTTGCGGTAAATTCGACTTAAATTTCCATCGGATATAACCCTAAATATTGATTTAATATAAATCTGTTAGAACTTTAACTGTTTGCCGTTATATTTTGTTTATCACCTTGTGCCGGTTTAAACTATCAAGCTTTACGGTTCGTCAAATTTGTGACCGTTTTTTTATGCGCTTATCGTAAATTTGGCTCCTTTTTACTCGTAGATTTTTTGAGGGATAATGCGCGCTGCTGCGTCCGTATCGCTATCAAATCCGCTGCCTTAGCTTTTAGTGCATATTTAAATTTTGCGCGCTAAAATTATAAACATTTACTGCCGGCACTTAAATTTGGCTGGATTTCATATCTTGGATAATCAAAATTTAAAGATAAATTTAAAAGTATTGCGTCAAGGACTTATGCTTGTTTTGCGTAAAATTTTAATTCTGTTGGTGGATTTTACAGGATTGCGACTTGTTTAACCGCACAAATGCTCTAAAATTGAATAGGCGCGTATATTTTACGTTAAATTTATCGTCCATTCTAGTTGGATAAATCTTAAATTAGTCTCTATTCTTTTGCTAATTGTAGTGCTTAAAACCAAGTCGAAAACGGTACGAAATATCGCACCGGTCGCACAATCCATCCTTGTAGATTTCAAATTTCACCGCACAAATCTCGCATAAAATGCAACCAAAATTAATGCATGGCTCAGAATCTCTTCGTTTGAAGCTAAATTTAGCACGCAAATTTAATAAAAATGCGCACGGGCAAGCGCTTGCAAATCCGCTTAAAACGCCAAGCCAAAATATGTCGCGCCACCTTAACGCGACATATATAAATACTATCCGCACGATGCGAAGATGGCTTGAATAGCATAAATAAGTACTTTAGACATATTAAATTCTACCGCAGCCAAGCTTTTCAAGGCCGTAGGTGTATCAAAATAGTATACACTGTTGCATTTGCTTTTGCCTAAGATATCGATACTATTTATGAGTTGTTTAAAATACGGCGACTTTGATAAATCGGCTAGCTAGTTTTACCAAGTGCTGTTACAAGCGTCTTACCGAATGCAAACTTCAAAAAGGCAGAGGACTTCGTCAGCCATTCTAAACTAATTTTTAGGTACCCAAGGCCTTAAAGGGCTAGAGGATTGAGCTAGGTAAGATAACCACGGCAAAGCACTAAAATACGCGTTTAGTATAATATTTATCGTTAACTATATAGTTACGCTAAAGACGGCGCAATCCTCTTTGTTTAGGTCTTTATATACCAGAATTTAACGTAGGCAAGATGCATGAATCGCTCCGCCGTAAATTTTATGCATAAAATTCTTGACTTAAATTTATTATTAATCTATAAGTCGTTGTATACCTTACCGCAATAAACCGATGCAACAGAAACCTAAATCTGGCAAAACAAAATATATTTATCCTAAATTCGAAAAAATAATGGTATAAAATGCCTAAGAATAATAAAATGCAGAACAAAAAAGATATATTTTAGTAATATAGTGGCCGGGAGATAGGGATTCGAACCCCAGGAGGCTTTCACACCTCAACGGTTTT
>CAUSIL010000217.1:0-3430 GCA_963531395.1 uncultured Campylobacter sp. | reverse complement strand
AGCCGCGAGAAGTTTTTCGAGCTAATCGACGTGCTCAAAAAAGACAAAAAGATAAAATCGACCCTCGAGCTAGTGCTGCAAACCAGCTCAAATTTGATCCTGAGCGAAGACATAAACGAGATCAGCGACTGGTATATGGTTAGCGACGTCCAAAGCCTGGACGGTAGCGACGGCCTAGCAGAATTTGATGTCGGAAACGATAAATTTAAACTCGTTTTATCAAAACGCTTCAAATGCCCGAGATGCTGGAAATTTACCGCTAAGCACGACGGCGAAACCTGCCCTAGATGCGAAAAGGCGCTAAATGCTCTCTGAGCCTGTTAGCTTTAGCTTCGTGGCGGCGACCATCGCGGCGATACTCGCGGTTACGGCCGTTGGCATCGTAGCGGTAAATAAATTTAAGGATAAAAAATGATAACTTTAAAGCAAGCTCTAAAGCTAAGCGAGGGCGAAGTAGCCGAGCTTAGAAACGAGCTAGAAAAGAAAATTTTCGCAGACAAAGAACTTGGCGCTTACGTCGAACAGCTGGCAAATTTGCCGCTTGGCAAACTGGGCGCGTGCGTACCGATCGCTATCAAAGATAACATCCAGGTAAAAGGCTGGAGCGTCACGTGCGCGTCTAAAATTTTACAAGGATACGTCGCGCCTTATAACGCGACCGTCGTCGAAAAGCTGTTAGCGGCGGGCTTAGCGCCGTTTGGCCGTACGAATATGGACGAATTTGCCATGGGAAGTACGACCGAAAGCAGCTACTACGGCAAAACGCTTAATCCCCTAAACCGCGAAAGAGTACCGGGCGGCAGCTCGGGCGGCTCGGCAGCTGCGGTAGCGGCGGGGCAAGCGGTTGCAGCACTTGGCAGCGATACGGGCGGCTCGATACGCCAGCCTGCGGCATTTTGCGGATGCGTCGGACTAAAGCCCACCTACGGGCGCGTTAGCCGCTACGGTCTTGGCGCCTACTCCAGCTCGCTCGATCAAATCGGCCCTATAACGCAAAACGTAGAAGACGCCGCGATCCTATACGACATCATCGCAGGCCACGACGACAAAGACAGCACGAGCGCGGATATAAAATTTGAGAGCGTCGCAGACAAGCTAGACTCAAACAAAAAGCTCACGATCTGCGTAATCGAAAACTACGTAAACGAAGCCTCGGAGGAGACTAAAAAAGCGCTTTTAAAAGCGGTTGATATTTTAAAATCCGCAGGCCACAAAATAATCTATAAAAATTTAGAAAACTCAAAATGCGATATCGCAACCTACTACATCATCGCCACCGCCGAAGCCAGCGCGAATCTCAGCCGCTACGACGGAGTGAGATACGGACGCAGGGCAGAGGCTAAAAATTTAAAAGAACTTTACGTAAATTCGCGCTCGGAGGGGTTTGGCGAAGAGGTGAAAAGACGAATCCTGCTAGGTACTTTCGTGCTTAGCAGCGGCTATTACGACGCGTATTACATCAAAGCGCAAAAAGCTCGAGCCTACGCTAAAGCTAAATACGAGCGGATTTTGAGCGAATGCGACCTCATTTTTATGCCCGTCGCCCCTCGTACGGCGTATAAATTCGGCGATCTAAAAGATCCGCTAGAGGCCTATTTATCGGATATTTACACGATCAGCGTAAATTTAGCCGGCTTACCCGCCATCTCGGTTCCGGTGGCTAAGGACGCGGACGGACTAAACGTCTCGGCTCAGCTCATCGCCAAAGCGTGGGACGAAAAAACGTTACTAGAGGGCGCTCTTAGCCTTGAAAATTTAATAAAAGGATAAAAGATGAAGATAATTAAGCGAGCTTTGACCTTCGAGGATGTTCTTTTGGTGCCTCAGTATTCTGAAATTTTGCCTAAAGAGGTCGATATAAAAACAATGTTTAGTAAAAACGTCTCGCTAAACATCCCTCTCGTCTCAGCCGCGATGGATACGGTAACCGAGCATAGAGCAGCTATCATGATGGCGCGTCTGGGAGGCCTTGGCGTCATACACAAAAATATGGACGTCGCATCGCAGGTGCACGAAGTACGCCGCGTCAAAAAAAGCGAGAGCGGCGTGATATTCGATCCGATCTCCGTTAGCCCCGACGCTACCGTAGGCGAGGCGCTTGATCTCATGGCCGACCTTCATATCTCGGGCGTTCCGGTCGTGGATGAAAATAAAATTTTAATCGGCATTCTTACCAACCGCGATTTGCGCTTTGAGACAAACAGAGGCACTCCGGTAAAAGATAGGATGACTAAAGCCCCGCTCATCACGGCTCCAAAAGGCTGCACGTTAGACGAAGCAGAGAAAATTTTCCACTCAAACCGCGTAGAAAAGCTCCCTATCATCGATAAGGACGGACGCTTAGAGGGTCTCATAACCATAAAAGACCTAAAAAAACGCAAAGAGTATCCAAACGCCAACAAAGATAAACTAGGCCGTCTAAGAGCCGCCGCAGCCATCGGAGTAGGACACTTCGAGAGAGCTCGTGCTCTTACCGAAGCCGGCGTAGACGTCATCGTCATCGACTCCGCGCACGGACACTCAAAAGGCATCATCGACACTCTAAAATGGGTCAAGGCGAATTTAAACGTAGACGTCGTAGTCGGCAACATCGCAAACCCAGCCGCCGTTAAAGACCTAGCGCAAGCCGGCGCGGACGGTATAAAAGTAGGCATAGGCCCAGGCTCTATCTGCACCACTCGTATAGTCGCAGGCGTAGGCGTACCGCAAATCTCAGCCATCGACGACTGCGCAACTCAGGCTAAAAAATACGGCATCCCAGTTATCGCGGACGGCGGTATAAAATACTCCGGCGACCTAGCTAAAGCCCTAGCCGCCGGCGCTAGCTGCATCATGGTCGGTAGCCTGTTAGCAGGCTGCGACGAGAGTCCCGGAGAGATGATAACCTTTCAAGGACGCCAGTATAAAACCTACCGCGGCATGGGTAGCATCGGCGCTATGACCAAAGGCAGCAGCGATAGGTATTTCCAAGAAGGCACCGCGCAAGACAAACTCGTGCCAGAGGGCATCGAAGGCCGCGTGCCGTATGCGGGCTCTATAAAAGACGTCGTGCATCAGATGGTAGGCGGCTTGCGAAGCTCGATGGGTTACGTGGGCGCAAAGGATATCGCGGACTTTCAAGAAAGAGCCGAGTTTGTGGAGATCACGAGCGCAGGACTAAAAGAAAGCCACGTCCACGACGTAGTAATCACGCAAGAAGCCCCTAACTACAAAGTTAATTAGTGCTAAATTTAAAAACCGGCAAGGTAAAATTTAATGAGCCGCTTTATCTGGAAAGCGGCCGAATTTTACCCGAATTTGAGCTAGCTTACGAAACGTACGGCAAGATAAACGAGGATAAAAGTAATGTCATAGTCGTCTGCCACGCGCTAACGGGCAGCCACCACGCCGCTGGCAGATACGAAAACGAGCAGAAATTCGGCTGGTGGGA
>CAUSIL010000216.1:0-3447 GCA_963531395.1 uncultured Campylobacter sp. | reverse complement strand
ATTTGAGCTTTCATGAAAGGGGGATTATTTCTTTTTGCCTTTTTTGCCTGCGCCGGCTACTACGGCTTCTTTTAGTTTTTTACCCACTTTAAATTTAACAGCTTTGCTAGCAGGAACGTCGATAACTTTTTTAGTTCCAGGTACTCTTGCTTTTCTGGCTGCTCTATCGGCTGTACCGAATGTACCAAAACCTATAAAGCTAACGCTATCTCCTGCAACTAGTGCGTTTTGGATTACTTCTAGTGCCGCGTCAACGACTTTTAGAGAATCTTTTTTAGAAAGACCAGCCTTTTCGGCAACAGCTTGAATAAAATCAGCTTTTTTCATTGAACCATCCTTAATAAGAAGTGATATGCGGGCATTTTACAACGTTTTTATAAAAAATACAATAGTTTTTAGCCGAAAATTTAACGATTTTTACGTAAATTCGGCAAAAACCGACGAATTTTAGACGATTTGCACCAAAAATTCGCTTTTTAGCCCCGTTTTTTTGATGTCTATGAGGCGTAAATTTTCTATGTCCATTTTACAAAGCTCGTCAAAATTTTTTATTCCGTTTTTCGCTGCTTGCCTCAAGACTATCCCGCGGTAAGCTTTGGCGTAGTGGCTGACGACTTTACCGTTTTTTAAAAATTTAAAGGTCGCAAACGGCTTTTGTATGCGGTAAAATTTCTCGTAAAATTCGGCTCTAAGGTCTAAAATATCGTCATTTCCCAGCCACTCATCTATCTCGCCGCTAAAATTTTGCCTATAAAATTCTTCCAAATTTAGTCCTTCTATGCGCTCGCCTTGCTTTAGTTTGTATTCTGGCAGGGCGTCTGCAGCAAGTACCGGACCGAATAAATTTGAAAAAATCAGCGTATTTTTATCTATAAACTCCTGTGCAGCGCTATCAAGACTGCGGTAGTCAAGGTGCTTGTAGGCTACTCCGTCGTAGCGAAGGACGGCTTTTATTGCACCTTTTTTAAAGAGGCTTTCGCGCAAGCTCGGCTCATCGGTCAAATTTTTCACGCCAAAAAGTTTTGAGATTTTTTTAGCGGTAGCCTTTTGTAAAAAATCATCGTAAATTTTTAAAATTTCGCACCGTTTCTCATATAAATTTGGAAAAATAAAGTCGTCCTTATCTATAAATTTGTTTGGGCTCACGGCGGTTTTGGCTTCGCTAGGCGAAAAGAGTATTTTCATTTATGCTCCTTAAATTTGGCAAAATCATATCTAAAACTAAATAAATTTCGAAATTTGACGATATAGCGAGTGGAACTTTATTTGCTTGCAAGAGTTTGATTAAATTTAAGGAAAATGCGATGAGAATGACGAATCAGTTGATGAAATTTACGAATAACTACGACTATCAGACAAATATGAAAGCGCTACACAAGCTAAACACGCAAATTTCAAGCGGTCTAAAAATCCAAAATTCTTTCGAGGATAGCAGCGTTTATAACGACGGCATGAGGCTTGATTACGAGGTTGCTACGCTTGAGCAGGTGCAAACGGCGACTTCAAAGGCGCAGCACTTTTCAAAAAACACCGACAAGGCTTTGGGCGAATTTAAGCAGCAGCTTGAACATTTTAAAACAAAGCTGGTTCAAGGCGCCAATGAAATCCACTCGCAAACTTCGCGAGAAGCCATCGCAAACGACCTTCAAGGTATCAAAAATCACCTGGTAAATATCGCCAACACCTCGATAAACGGGCAGTTTTTGTTTGCCGGAAGCGCGATAAACACAAAACCTATAAACGGCGATACGAACGAGTATTTCGGCAATGCGCAAGCGATGAAAGCCGTAGGCGGAGCTCAGGTAAATTTGACCTACAACCAAAACGGACAGGAACTGTTTTTAGGTAAGGACGGCGACTATAATAAAAAAATCACCTCAAACACGATGCTAAAAGCGCAAAATTTAGACGACAGAAACAAGACCGTTTATATCGATAGCGAGCACAAAATGCGCGATCTAATCGGCTTTAAATACGTAAAAGATGAAAAAACTCTAACTAATCAAGATTTTACCGGCACCGGCGCGCGAGAGGTTCAAAAGACTACTTTTTTCTTGCAGGGCAAAAAACCAAACGGTACGAGCTTTACGAGTAAATTTAAGATGACGTCGGACGCCTCGATAAACGACCTGCTAGAAAAAATCGGCACCGAATACGGCAACACGCCGACTAATAAAGTCGTCGAAGTAACGATAAACAATCAAGGTCAAATCAACGTAAAAGACCTAAGCAAAGGCAATCAGGTTATCGATTTTCACATGATAGCGGCGACGAAAAAACTAAATAAGGCAGAGGATCTAACGGCTGCTAACATTAGCGCCGCCTCAGGTGAGTTTGACTCGGTCGATAGCCTAACTAGCGGCGCAAACTCGCTTGAGGCTAAGGTACGCGCAAACCCTAGCGACTATGAAATCACGGAATTTGTAAAAAGCAAATACGAAGACCTAGGCGGCGCCGTCACGAACGCCTACGACTACGACAAGATAAACTTTAAACAAGAGGGTAGAAATCTAGTAGGAACCGTATCGCAAGTAGAGCGCGGCAGCGGTAAATTCGCCGATGATAACACGACTCTAAGCCAAGTCGTCGGAGCTAAAAATTTATACGACGGCGAGCGAGATAAATACAACATAAACGACCAAACTCTAAAAATGCAGATAAAATCCAGAAGCGGTGGAAACTATAAAGTAGACGTAAAATTCGGTGCAGGCTCTCCTCCGACGGCTTCAGGCAACGCTACGGTCAAGATCACCAGGCCGGACGGAACTACGTATACGACGAAGGTTTGGGATAGTTTTTATAACGACACTACAAACCCTCCGACTACCGAGGGTAGAGATACGCAGTCAAAAAATATGACCTTTAGGCAGCTAAACGACATCATCGGTATGGTCGCTAGCGATAGCGTCCCTGCAGGAGCCGGCGGTAGCGCCCCAACCGACTACGAAGCCTATAAACAAGCCATCGCAAATTCGCAAGGTAGCGTCGAAGCTCATATGGATCATCGCGGCCGTATAAAAGTAACCGACAAGCAAAATGCCGTCACTCCGATCAAAGTAGGCATATACGATGAGGTAAATGCCGATAAATTTGCCGGAGACAGCACCGGAGCTACGCCGGCTACATCCCAGGGCAAGGGTTCGCTGTGGAGCTTTTCAGCCAACAACGGCGTTGAGATAGATAGCCCGAGCGTGGATATTTTTGCGGATTTAGATAGGATGATAGAGGCCGTTAGGAGCGGTCAGTACCGCGCCGATAGCCAGGGCGAGCATCCGCGAAACTCCGGTATCCAGGGCGCGATCGAGAGACTGGATCATATCGCCGATCACGTAAACAAAATCCGCACTAAAGTTGGAAATCAAACCAATGCGCTAATACAAACCAATACGCATGCTAGCGTCATGGAGGTAAACGTAAAAACCGTCAAGGCCGATATCACAAACGCAG
>CAUSIL010000215.1:0-3465 GCA_963531395.1 uncultured Campylobacter sp. | reverse complement strand
GCCCGCGTTTTTTAGCGCCAAAAAAAGCTGCGTGCTATCCATAGTTTTCCTTTTTATTTTGAGAGTAGATTTCTAGCGCCCATTGCGCAAGCGATACTTAGCATTACGGCCGTAGCGGCGTTTAGATTTATATCGCAAAAGCCCGCAGCCAGCGCAAATGCCGTAAAGGGCGCGTCTAAATTTATCGCCAAAAACGCCGCCGCGCCGCAAAGAGCCGCCGCGCTTAAATTTACCTGCGCAAAATTCGCCGCCGTAAGACCTAAACAAAGCCCTAAAAGCGCGCCTAGCGAGAAGCTGGGCGTAAGAGTGCCGCCGTATGCGCCGCATTTTAAAAGCGCAAGTACGCAAACGCCCTTTACCGTTAGCAAACCAAGCGCGTAAAGGGCTGAAATTTGTTCGTTAAAAGCCGTTTGCGCCGCAGCTTGACCGTTGCCTAAAATTTCGGGTAAAAATGCGCCCGCAAGCGCCGTAACCGCAAAAACAAGCGGTAAAAATATCAAAATTTTACCGTCTTTTATGCGGTTTGCTTCGGCTCTGGCGACGCCTGCTTGATAAAATTTAGCCGTCATGCCGACTGTAATGCCTACAAATGCGGCTAGCGCAAGGTTTACAGGCGTTGATTTAAAGTCGCTAACGACGTAAAGAGCCTCGCGAGGTACGCTAAAATTCGCCGTAAAATCAGCGACCGCGCAGACGCCAAATGCCGCCAAAGCCGCCCTTTTATCAAAGCTTTTTAACAAAATCTCAAGCGCGAAAATCGCTCCGGCAAAGGGTACGTTATAAACCGCGCCAAGCCCAGCTGCGGCCCCGCAAGCCGCAAGAGTGCGGCACCAAGCCGCATCAAGAGCGAAAAAGGCGCAAATTTTTGACGCAAATAGCGCGCCAAGCTCGCGCGGAGCGACCTCCTTGCCGATCGGAGCGCCCAGGCCTACGGTAAAAACCTGCAAAAACGCATGAGCTAAATTTGACGCAAACGAAGGATTTTTGCCCCCGATTATCTCGCCGGCGCTTAAAAACGGTTTAAATTTATGCAAAAAGTACCAACCTATGCTAGCAATCGCCCCGCAAGCTAAAACCGCCGCAAAACGCCTAAATGCGCTAACTTGATCAGGGGTGACGCCAAAATCTCCCTTTGCGCGACCAAATGCTAAAAACTCGGCAAAATGTATGACCTCGGTTAGCGCCGCAGCGCCCGCGCCCGCGGCAAATCCTACGCAAAGCACTGCCAAAAATAGCCTAAAATCCGCGCTTGGTTGCATAAATTTACGCTCGGTTTTCACGCTAAAGCTTCACCGCTGGCTGCACCAAAGGCTCGCCAACTCCGTCTATCACGCGGATCTTAAATGCATCCGTGCAGCGCCCGCCGTCAAATTCAAACACGACCATTTGAAAAATCCGCCTGCATTTTTCATTTACCTTAAACGAGTGCTTGAGCCCCGTTAAAAAGCTCTTCACGGGTGCTTCCGCGTCCATACCGATGACGCCGTCAAACGCCCCGCTAAGCCCGACGTCGCTCACGTATGCGGAGCCCCTAACTATTTGCAAATCATCGGTGCCAACGTGCGTGTGAGTGCCGGCTATCGCGCCTACTCGCCCGCAAAATAGCCTAAAAAAGGCGTTTTTCTCACTCGTGGCCTCGGCGTGAAAGTCTATGAGGATATTTTCGCTCTCGCACTCGCCTAGTGCGCGCTCGGCCTCCAAAAAGGCGTTGTTCGTATGCGGCAAGCCGTAGTGCCCCATCAAATTTACCACGCTTAGGCTCTTACCCTCTTTACTCAAATTTATCACGCCGCGCCCCGCAGTTCCCGCGAAGTGATTATACGGGCGGATGATAGGCAGGGCGTCCATCAGCGCGACTACGTCTTTTTTATCAAAGCTATGGTTGCCGCCCGTGATCGCATCGATACCGCAGCCTAGCAATTCGTGCGCGTTTGTGGCGGTGAGACCGAAGCCTCCGCTTGCGTTTTCGGCGTTTGCGACGATAAAGTCAAGCTCGAATTCTCGCTTAAATTTGGGCAAATTTTGCATCACCGCGCTTCGTCCCGCGCGTCCGACGATGTCGCCGACAAATCCTACTCTAGTTAAATTTTCCATCAAATTTTATCTTTATAGCTTAGATAAAACTGCCTCGCGGTGCGTCCCGAGCGGCTCGCGCGTAGCTGGGCGTATTGCTTTGCTAGCTCGTGAAGCATCGCTCTATCGCCTACGAAATCTTTAAAATAAAAATCCACTATCTTTAGATAGTCCGCAAAACTGCCCTGATAAAAGCTAAGCCAAAGCCCGAATCTATCGCTAAGCGCGATCTTTTCCTCGACCGCGTCGCTATAGTGCAGCTCCGTCTCGCAGACTCTGGTGCCTTCGTTGTCGCTTTTTAGTTCGCTGATCAGGTGGCGGCGGTTTGAGGTGGCGTAGACCAGCACGTTTTTAGGCGCCTTTTCGATCGAGCCTTCAAGCACTGGTTTTAAAAATTTATAACTCCTATCGCCCGTCTCAAAGCTAAGATCGTCGCAAAAAACGATAAATTTAAAGCTGCTATCCCTGATCTCGTAAATGATCTCGGGTATCATCTCAAGCTCGTCGTTTTTTAGCTCGATTAACCGCAAGCCCTCAGGGTAAAATTTAGTAAAAACGGCCTTAACCAGGCTGCTTTTACCGCAGCCTCGCGCGCCCCAGAGTATCGCGTGATTAGCGCCCTCGCCTTCTAAAAATTTACGCGTATTTTCTACTAGCTCTTCTTTTTGCTTTTCTATCCCGACAAGCCCCTCAAGCTGCGTAAAATCAACGTCCGTTACGCCCTTTAAAGCGCCGAATTTGCGCCGATAAATCGCTGCGGCAGTCGTGTTCCAGTCTATCATTTTTCCGCCCGTCCTTTATTTAGTTTTCTAAGGTAGATCAATATCTCCTCAATCACGTCGTCATCGTCTTTGCTCTTTGACCTTAGTCTGGTTTGTTCGCCGTTTTGCGCGGTTAGCACGATATTTTGCTCGGCGTTTGAGATGGCTTTGAAGCCCGCTTTTATCGCTAAAATTTTAATTATAATGAGGCTTAAAAACTGCTTGGTGTAGATGTCGGGCTTGCCGAATCTATCCTCGATCTCGCCCTCTATCTCATAAACCTCGGCCACCTCTTTGCACTTGCTAAGCCGTCTATATAGCTCTAGGCGCAGCCTATCCTCGCCGATAAACTCCGAGTTTAAAAACGCGTTTATGCTAAGTTTCAGGTCGATTTTCGCGCTCTCAAAGCTCTCTTTATTTAGTAGTTTATTTATCTCTTCTTCAAGCATCTTGATGTAGAGCGAGTAGCCGATCGCCTCGATATGGCCGCTTTGGGCTTCGCCCACTAGGTTGCCGCCACCTCTGATTTCTAGATCGTGGTAGGCTAGCACGCTGCCCGAGCCCAAAAACGAGTTGCTCTCAAGCGCGACTAGGCGTTTTAGAGCGTCCGCGCTTAGGGCGTTTTTGTCCT
>CAUSIL010000214.1:0-3484 GCA_963531395.1 uncultured Campylobacter sp. | reverse complement strand
TTTCGTCGCAAGATTTTGGCTGCGTAACGCAAGAAATTCAAATTTTTAAAAACGATACGCCAAATTTGGACGGTAAATTTGAAGCTGACTGCGGCGCAAATTTGACCGCAAACGCGCAAGAAAATCAAAATCCGCAAAATTTAAAAAAAGATGCACGAGAGCAAGTCAAAATCGTATTTTTCGGCTCGTTTGCGGCGTGCGAGCTTTTTAAGGCTCATCCAAACTGCGAGCGCGTCGTCGTTGATAACAGCAAAAAGGCTAAATTTAGGCTCTGGCGGCTATTTTGGCAGGCTAGAAATCTCGGTAAATTTGACGCGGCGTTTAGCTTTAGAAGCTCGTTTGCGAGTAAAATTTTGCTTTTTGGAGCGCGGACGCAGCGAAAATTTATTTTCCAAAAGAGCAAAGACGGCACGCATCAGGTGCAAAAATACCTAAAATTCGTCAAAGCGGCGTTAAATTTAAAACGGGCGGACGACGAGCTAAAGCTTTACTTTGAGCCGCGCAAATTTGACGCTCCGGTGCTCGGGCTAAATCCGGGCGCTAGCTACGGAAGCGCCAAGCGCTGGTATCCAGCCTACTTCGCGCAGGTGGCGCTGCATTTTAAAGACGAATTTAAGATTATGATTTTCGGCGGCGCTGGCGAGCGGGATATGTGTGAGCAGATCGAGGAAATTTTAAGCCAAAACGGCGTAGAGTGCCTAAATCTAGCGGGTAAAACGAGCGTGCGGGAGCTTTGCGAAAATATCAGCGGCATCGGACAAAGCGGCGGGATATTCGTCACGAACGACAGCGGCCCGATGCATATCGCCGCAGCCTACAAGACGCCCACGATCGCGCTTTTTGGACCGAC
The DNA here is from genome assembly GCA_963531395.1 of uncultured Campylobacter sp. Taxonomy (GTDB): domain Bacteria; phylum Campylobacterota; class Campylobacteria; order Campylobacterales; family Campylobacteraceae; genus Campylobacter_A. Next base: position 2,634 of record CAUSIL010000214.1, on the reverse strand, counting down.
GAGATTTACGCAGACCTGTCCATGGCGCAACGAAAACGCCCGCATCCTGCACCTAAATCTAGAGTGCATGCCGTGTATGAAGCGCGTCTGCCCGCTAAAAACCCACGCCTGCATGAAAGATCTCTCGCCGCAAGCCGTCATCCAGACGATCGAGCGAGAGTTTATTAAAAAACGCGAAAAAATAAATTTTTAAAAATAGAAAATTGCGTTTTAACTCTGCTTTTTAATCGGCACTTCGTTATTTTAGCGCTAAAGCATTGCGATATTTATATGAGAACGGTTCTGCGTAGCTAAAACGTCAAAAGCAAGCCGCCCAAATTAATAAAATTCTCAAGATTTCGCATTAATTTAGAAGCAACAAGAAGTAAAGCTATCGCTAACGGAGTCGGTTATTTTCTTTAATATTTAAACGGTAGATACTTGAAACGACAGCGTAAATTCGAGTTTTAAAAATAAAAAATTCGTATCGGTATATTCATAGATTTAATTATTTTTAAATGCACATAGACTAACTTTATCAAAACCAAAATACCCGCACATAGTTTTACGGCGAAATTCGCCTCGCGCATGCCGTTTGTCGCCTTTAGTTTGCCGTAGCGCGTTTTTACGCAAATCTTGATTTTCAAATTATATTGTTTACGAGCCGATTTCGTATCCGCAGCTCGCCTATCGCTTACTTTTTTAGACTCTTTTGGAGCTAATCCCAGATCATACCGCTTAAGTTTGATTTGCGTCCATTTTTGCCACATTCGCAAGGTTGGCTTATCGTAAACGCCGTGGCATATTTTACGATTTTTCCAAAATTAGCCGAAAATAACCGACTTAGAGCCGCGATTTAATTAATCGCCGTAAAAATTACGAGATTTATTAAGATTACGCTAAGCTATAGTTAATCCTACCGCCTCATCCTTCTGCCGATCAGAGCAAAGATCACGATCACGCCGGCGATCATCGCTCCCGCCTTCACGTAAAACGCCCTCCTTTCGCGCACGGTCTCGGGCGAGCTGGTTTTGAGCCGCACCTTGACGCTAGTGCTGCCCGCCGTTATGCTTAGCGTATCGCCCGCTAGGCCTTTTAGCTTCACGCTTAGCGTGTTCGTGCCGCTTTGTTTTATTTGCGCTTCGGCAAAACCGGAGACCCTATAAACATAGCGCGTCATGAGGTCGTTGCAGTCTTTGGGGCGAAAAAATATCTCATAAGTCTTACCTGCATCCACGCCCAGCACGTCGCCGTCTCGCGTGTCGAAATACGGGTTTTGCGGGGTTTTGGTTTTAAAACTCCATTTTATCTGCTTTAGCTGCGCGCCCGCGCTTTGGGCATTTGCTTGCTCGTAGCTAAAAACAGCCTCGTACTGCGCGCCGAAATCAAAAACCTCGCGCGCAAAAACCGCAAACTGCCCTTTGCTAAATTTAGAATTTACGTCGCTTTTACTCGTGATGACGTGCAAATTTTGAAGTTTTTTGCCGTCTTTAAATATCTCAAAATCCTTAAATTTTATCTCGCCCGCATTTGCGTTAAACTCGATGCTAACGGGATTTGCCGTGATCTTGCACTCGGGGAATGGGTCTGGAATCTCGCCGCTAAAATATGGCGTCACGGCAGTAGAGCCGGGAAATTTGACGAAAGGCTTGCTAGAGCCGGTAAAATTATCAAATTTGTCGTCTTTTATTTTTAGATTTTTATCGGCGCAGACGTTGGTATAAAACCGCCCCGCGCCCGTATCGCTCGCACCCCTAGCGCAAAAAGCGTTAAGGCGCGAGTTGCCCATCTCAAAGACGAAGGCGTTAAATTTATCCTTGGACGCAAGCGCGTAGCCGACCTCATCGACGCTTAGATTTAAAAACGCGAATCGGTGATATATCGCCGAAAACAGCCCGTCCACCGCCTCTTTAAAATCATTTTTATAAGCGATATTTTCAAGAATATGCCTAGATTCATATCCGGCTGCGATAGCTCTACTAACGGGGTCCGCGCCGCTAAATTTAGCCCGTCCGGCCGTCTCGTCGTGGCCCATGTATTCGTTTTGGGCGCTATACTCGGCGTGATTTTTGGCGGCTTGGCTTAAAATTTGATTTTGTTTTAGACCAGACAGCCCGGAGCCCCGGCGGTACTCGTTTAGATACGAGACCGCGTCGGAGTCAGGAACGAAAGAAAACTCGGGCTGCTTGGCGGACTTTAGCGCGACGTCTTTATCCTGCCCGCTCAAGATATCGCAACCAGAAAGAAAAAAGGCGCAGGCTAAAAGGCTAAATTTAAGCCCGCATTTTACAAAGTAAAATTTCAATCCCGCGCCCTTTAAATTTAAGCCTTAGGGCCTGCTTTTGCGTATTCCACGCCCTCTTTTACGTCCTCGTAGCGTTTAAAATTCGCCTCAAACATACCCGCTAGTTTATCGCGAGTCGCGACGTACTCGTCCTTATTTTCCCACGTGTTGATCGGATTTAGCAGCTTCGTCTCGACACCTGCGAGCTCTTTTGGAATCGCTAGGTTAAATTTCTCGAAATTTTCAAATTCGCACTTTTTGATGCTGCCGTCCAGTATCGCGTTTATGCAGGCGCGCGTAGCTTTGATGCTCATTCGCTTGCCCACGCCGTATGCGCCGCCGCTCCAGCCGGTGTTTATGAGATAGACGCT
>CAUSIL010000213.1:0-3549 GCA_963531395.1 uncultured Campylobacter sp. | reverse complement strand
GATCATGTAGATCGTCGTTTTTGTAGTAAAACTCTACCAATGGAAACGACAAAACTGTGCCTTCTTTTATCGCGAGACGCTTTGTTAGCGAGCCGGTTGCGATGTTTCTTACGACCACTTCAAGCGGGATGATTTCGCATTTTTTCACGAGCTGTTCGGTGTCGCTTAGAGTTTCGACCAGGTGAGTCGGGATACCTTTTTCTTTTAAAAGATGAAAAAGCTGCGTCGAAATTTTGTTATTTAGCGCGCCTTTACCTGCTTCGTTACCTCTTTTTTGCGCATCAAAGGCGGTTAGATCGTCTTTAAATTCCGCTATTAGCAAGTTCGCATCGTCCGTTGCGAACATCTTTTTTCCCTTGCCCTCGTAGATCAGCTCTTTTTTTTGCATTTTTGCACTCCTTATTTTAGCTGTAAAATTTTGATCGCGTCAATCGCCGATTTTAGTTGTATATCGTCGTTTACGTTAGCCTCGGTTATTATAGTTTTATTGTCCGTGATTTTCGTAGCGTTTTTGTCGCTATTTGCGTCTATTTTGCTCAGTTCGTTGGTTAGGTGTTTTTTTAGTTCGCTCTCTTTTATAGAAAAGGCATTTTCGTCATGCTGAGGCACTTTACCAGGAAATACGACGATATCAGGCTCCACGCCCGTTGCTTGTATAGTGCGGCCGCTAGGCAGATAGTAGCGAGCTATCGTTAGGCGGATAGCCTCTTTGTCGTCTACAGGCAGGATGATCTGCACGCTGCCTTTACCGAACGTCTTTTCGCCGATAACGACGGCTCGTTTGTGGTCTTGTAGCGATCCGCTCACGATTTCGCTTGCGCTCGCGCTTCCGCCGTTAACTAGCACCGCAAGCGGTAAATTTGTGATTTTATTTGCTCTCGCGGCTTTAAATTCACTATTTTCGCTCTCGTTTCTGCCCTTTTGAGATACGATCACGCCGCTATCTATAAACAAATTCGTCAGTCCGACCGCTTGATTTAAAAGTCCGCCCGGGTTATTTCGAAGGTCAAGGATGATGCCTTCTGCTTTTGGATATTTTTTGATAAATTCCTCGGCCTTTTCGGTTACGTGCTTGTCAAAATTCGTCACGCGAAGATAGAGTATGTTGTCTTTTTCGATCATCTTTGCGTAAACGGACTCGACCGAGATGATGTCGCGCACGAGTTTTACGTCAAACGGCTTTTGCTCGCCTTTTCGCACAATAGTTATCGTGATAGGCGTCTTTGGTTTGCCGCGCATTTTATTTACCGCTTCGTCTATGGTGGTGCCTAGAGTCGTATTGCCGTCGATGCGAAGGATGATGTCGCCGCTTTTTATGCCAGCTTTATCGGCAGGCGTATTTTCGATAGGCGAGATGACTGTTAGCGCACCGTCTTTCATGCCGACCGTGATGCCTAGGCCGCCAAATTCCCCGTTTGTCTGTACTTGCATATCTTTAACCGCCGTTTCGTTTAAAAACCCGGAGTGCGCGTCAAGGTTGTTTAAAAGCCCCTCTATGGCTTTATCCACGATCTCTTTAAACTGTAAATCATCAACATAATATTTTTCGATAGTAGAAATGGTTTTTGTGAGTTTTGAGAGCGATTGTAGTTTGGAATTTGAGCCGTCCTCGGTGGCTTTAGCGTTTAAATTTGCGCTAAAAACGGCTCCGAAAATCATCGCGCCCGCAACGCTTGAAAACAAAAACATCTTTTTTTTATTCAAAGTTAATCTCCTGCCTTTTTAAGTGGGGGTATTTTAGTTAAATTTGCCTAAAAATAGGATAAAAGAATTAATAAAATTTAATTTTATTTCGTAAGTGTTTATATTAAATCACTTAGATAACTTGACAATAATCGACTAAAGTTATATAATACGCTCATTATAAACTAAAGGAGAAAAAATGGCGAATTTAGGCGAAAATTTAACCGCACAAATGCAAGAGCTGATAGAAAAGGGCGTCGCGCTAGCGATACACGCGAAAAATCCGCAAACCTTTCCGCTTCACTTGCTTTGGGCTCAGGTCGCAGATAGCGGCTCGCTACTAAACCAAGTCTTTAACAAAATGAACGTTAGCAAAGACGCCGTGGAGCTTGAAGTAAAAAGCAAAGCCGCGCAGCTACCGACAAGCTCAAACGTGAGCAAAGAAAACGTGCAAATTTCAAAGGAATTCATAAACTCTCTTGAAAGCGCGAAAGCTCTGATGGTGAGCCTAGGAGATAGCTATATTGCGGTGGATACGTGGATTATCTCGGCGCTTGAGCTGCCTGAGATCAAGCAAATTTTAGGCAAATTTACCGACGTTTTAGAAATCCGCAAAAATTTAGAAAGTATAAGAGCAGGGCGCAAGATAGACAGCCAAACTAGCGACGAGACGCTAGACAGTCTGGAAAAATACGGCATTGATCTAACCGCAAAGGCGCTAAATAAGGAGCTAGACCCGGTTATCGGGCGCGACGAAGAGATCACGCGCATGATGCAAATTTTAATAAGAAAAAGCAAGAATAATCCTATTTTATTAGGTGAGCCGGGCGTGGGTAAAACCGCTATCGTCGAGGGCTTAGCGCAAAAAATCGTGGCAAAAGACGTGCCCACTAGCCTAGCAAACAAACGCGTAGTAGCACTCGATATGAGCGCTTTGATCGCTGGCGCAAAGTACCGCGGCGAATTTGAAGACAGGCTAAAAGCCGTCATTAACGAGGTAAAAAGCGCGGGAAATATCATCCTCTTTATCGACGAGATCCACACCATCGTGGGCGCTGGAGCTAGCGAAGGCAGCATGGATGCGGCAAATATCCTAAAGCCCGCGCTTGCTAGAGGCGAGCTGCACGCCGTGGGCGCAACGACGCTAAAAGAGTACCGCAAGTATTTCGAAAAAGACGCTGCGTTGCAACGCCGCTTTCAGCCCATCGACGTCAAAGAGCCTAGCGTAAACGAAGCACTTCAAATTTTACGCGGTATAAAAGAGCGCCTCGAGGTGCACCACGGCGTGACGATCACTGATAGCGCGCTAGTCGCGGCGGCAAAGCTAAGCGACCGCTACATCTCAAACCGCTTTTTGCCGGATAAAGCGATCGATCTCATCGACGAGGCCGCAGCCGAGCTAAAAATGCAGATAGAAAGCGAGCCGTACGAACTAGCCCGTATCAAACGCGAGATCGTAACGCTGCAAGTCGAAAAAGAGGCGCTAAAAATGGAAGACGAGGCTAAAAACGCCGCTCGCCTAAGCGAAATCGAAAAAGAAATCGCCGATCTAAACGAGCAAAAGCACGCCCTTGACGGTAAATTTGAAAACGAAAAGGCGGTTTTCGGCGGCATCTCAAAAGCTAAAAAAGAGATAGATAGCCTAAAAAGCGAGGCCGAGATAGCGCGCAGAAACGGCGATTTGCAGCGCGCGGCCGAGATAGAATACGGCAAAATTTTAGAAGCAGCCAACCGCCAAAAAGAGCTCGAAAAAAAATGGGACGAGATGAAAAAAAGCGGCGTACTACTCAAAAATCAGGTCGATGAGGAGCTGGTGGCTGAAATACTAAGTAAATGGACGGGAATTTCGGTCAGCAAAATGCTAAC
>CAUSIL010000212.1:0-3550 GCA_963531395.1 uncultured Campylobacter sp. | reverse complement strand
TCGCACGCCCTTGTGCCACATCGCGCGCGCTATCATCAGTACGATCTTTTTGCCGCGCAGATCCTCGCCCAAATTTGCGGCCGGCACGCTGCTTTCGTCAAATTTGAGCGTATCCACGCCCACGCTTTTTATCTTAAAAATTTTCTCTTCGGCAATCAGCCCGCGAACTAGAAAATACGCAGGATCTGCCTCGTTTACGAACACGCAGCCGTCGCTCATCTTTAGCGCTTTTTTATAAAGAGTCTCGATCACGGCGCGCACCAAACGGGTTTTTAAGTCGTTATCGATATAAAAGCTACCTAGCCCCTCGACCAAATTTATCACGCGCTTTATGCCCGCTTTTTTAGCCGCAAAGGTTCCAAACACGTTTGATTTATGCGCCGAGGTTTGCAGCAGGTCTAAATTTAGCCCGCGCAAAATCTCGGCTAGCTTTTTTGAGTTTTCAAGCACGGTTAGAGGATTTAGGCTCGCGCGGTCAAGCTCGTATGTCACGCAGTTAAACTCGCTTTTTAGCCTATCCGTATACTCGCCCTGCGGAGCGATAGCAAAAACCTCGTGCCCGAGTCGCTTTAGCTCGCGCATTATCGGAGCGCGGAAAAAGTAAATGCTCATATCGGCGTGAGATAAAAATCCAAATTTTGCCATTTAAAAAACCTCTATCGCAAATTTAGCGGATGCCCGCGCCTTAATCAAATTTGCCGCCCTCATCTTAGCAACCTATAAATTTTAACCGCGCCGTTTAAAACGACAGGCTCAAATAGCTCTTTGTCGTAGTTTTCGAGTACGAAAAGCTGTATATAGGCCGAGTTTAGCACCGCTTCGTCAAGCACCAAAAACCGCCTGTAATCCTTCATAAAAATGAGATAAATTTTACCGTCCGCGTTCATCTCATGTTTTTTGACGACTAGCTTGTCTTTCTCGTCGTAACTTGTTTCAAAGTACGTATTTACGGACATTTCGCGCTCGCCGATATAGATTTTAGACGCGTCGCCCGATACGCTAAAACCTCCGCCGATATTTATCGTGTCCTCGTCTATGGAGTAAGGCTTGCCCGGATAAAATATCGCCCCATACTCCTCGCCGCTGTTTAGATCAAGGTTTGAAAAACGCAAAACGGTGCTAAAGATATCAAGCATGGAGTCCGGTAAATAATAGTAAATCTCGCGCGTTTTTTGCGGCGGGCGAAAATCCTTGTCGTTTAGCGAATACAAAAACGAATTTACGTTAGTCGCGTTATAGTCTTTCATCATCTGCGCCAAATTTAGCCCGAATTTCTCGCTAAAATTTCGCTCGGTATACTCGACCTCTAGGCGCGCCATATTTGCCGACATACGTTGATTAGCCGCTAGCGCGAAGCTAACCGCGAAGTTATCCCTGCCCAGGTGCTTGCCGCCGTCGATGAGGGTCTTGACGTCTGCGTAGTAGCGGATCGGATAGCCGTAGTCCCACCACGCTAGCACGTAGTCTTCGCGCCCTGCTATTTTGCGTAGCTTATCTAGGCTCTCCACCTCGCTTTTGGCAAAGACCGTGCCGACCTTATAGACGTAAATGTGCTCAAGACACGGCATCAAAGAAAGCGCTGCGATACAAAAGACGCAAATTTTTTCTAAAAGCGAGTGTTTTTTGAGCGAGTTTAGCCCCGAAACCGTAAAATAAGCCGCCCCGCAAACAAGCGCCGCCGCCGCAAACGTAGCTAGATATACGCCAGAGCTCGCCTCGCCGCTGAAATTTGGAGCAAAAAGGGGAGATTTGCCGTGCAAGAGGCTGTAGTATTTATCAAAATATAAAAAGAAAAACGCAAGAAGCGCCGCAACGCAAACGGCGCAAAATTTATCTAAAAGTTTTCTTTTTTTGAAAAAATCCACGCAAAGGACGGCAAAATACCCAAACCCTATCGCCATAATCGGCACGGAGTAGATAGTAAATCTAAGCCCGCCTTTTAGCGCTAAAAACCCGAGTGCGAGCATCGGAAGCGCGAGCAAAAAGGAGCGAAATTTAAGACACAGCGCGGCAACTCCGACCAGCGACAAGGCAAATGTCGCGATATGCCCGCTGATACGCTTGGCAAAGGCATTTATAGAATTAAATTCAAACGAAAAATTATCCATTTCCATTATCGTTTTATTTACGTTATAAAAATGAAAAACGGGCTCGCTGCTCTCTGAAACCCCGCGAAATACGTAAAATTTAAGCTGAAATAAAATTTGATTTAGTCCGCCGCTAAAACCTAGAAGCGCGACGGCTAAAGCAAGACAAGCCGCGATAGCGCGCTTATCCCAGATCTGCGGACGAAATCTCATCACTAGGTAAAGCGCGACCGCAAGCGCACTTTTAGCGTAAAAATCGATATACGTAAGCGCCACTATCATCAAAATCGCCGCTTCGTAATTTAGCGCGTTTTTCCTATCGAAAATCAAAGTATAGAGCAAAAATGCGCCCAGCATCGCAAAATTTAGCGAGTACGAGCTGGGATACCACCAGTCGTTTATCAGGATAAAAATCGGGATAAAAATGAGGTCGTTTACGTTTTTTTTCTGCACGAGGCGTATCATCGCCCAGACACTAAACGCAGGCAGCACGATCGTGAGCATATCGGTGTCGTAGTAGCCGGCCATCGTTCGGTTGTAGTAGCTGTTTGCGATACTAGCTAGCAGCGCCGCCGCAAAGCCCATGCCGGACATCTCGTACTCTTTGGCTATCAAAATCACGGGAATAACGATAAGCGAGCTAAAAAACACACTCATGTAAAGCAAAATGCTCTCAAAGCTAAAGGGCAAAATTTGATACAAAAAATACGTAAGCGTCGGCATCGAACGGCCGTAGTAGCTAAGGTCGTTTGGCTGATGAAAGCCCGCTATCATATCGCGCGCGCCCTCGGCGAAGGCGTAGCCGTCGTTTGTACTGATCATGAGCTGATCGTTCCAGAAAAAGTGCTGGTATTCGCCCGCCCAGTACACCCAGTACAGCCTGCAAACTACGCTAAAAATAAACGCCGCAAGCATCAAAAAACAAGTTTGCTTTGAAAATTTAAATTTGCCGGGGAATTCTAAAATTTTACTCGCCATTTTCACCCTCTAAATATCCTATGAGCTGCGCCGCGACGGCGTTTTTATCAAATTTTACTACGCGGCCGTACGCTTTTTTTTCATAATCTTGCCTTAAATTTTCATCCTCAAGCGCTCGCCTCATCGCAGTCTCCATCGCTTTTTCGTCATCAACGGGCGTTAAAATACCGTATTCATCGTCGCCCAGAAGCTCCCTAGCGCCGCTTTTGTGATCGGTGGAGATGATAAATCTCTCGCAAGCAAGCGCCTCTAAAAGCACGTTTGAAAAGCCCTCAAACCGCGAAGCGCAGACGAAACACTGCGCGTTTTTGATAAATTTAAACGGATTTTTATCCGTGCCTAGCAGCTTTACGCGCGAGCTTACGCCAAGCTCGTCGATCAAATTTTGAAGCTCGCCTTGCAAAGGCCCCTTGCCGAGTACCCCAAGCGTCGCGCGCTCGTCGTTTAAATTTGCGATTATTTTTATTAGCATTGCTTGATTTTTA
>CAUSIL010000211.1:0-3557 GCA_963531395.1 uncultured Campylobacter sp. | reverse complement strand
AAATAAATACGTAAGTCTCTAGACAGGGTAAAAGCGGTAAAATTCGTACTTGCCTATTTCCTAAAATGCACTTAAATTTTACTCTTTTTTCGCATATTTTGCCCTCTCTTTTGCGCGCTAAATTTCATTTAAATTCAACTACTTTTTTATTTTAAAAATGTAAAATCTCGTTTAAAAACTTAAGGTTAAAAATGACTGCGCTCCTCGTCGCCGAATACATCGGCATCGCCTCCGCAGCCACGAGCGGATTTATCTTCGCGGTTAAGCGCGACTGCGACTGGCTGGGTATCTTTATCGCCGCGCTTCTAACCGCGCTTGGAGGCGGATTTATGCGCGACGCTATCGTATCGCGCCCGCCGTATTCGTTTACGCACTACGCTCCGTGCATTATCGTGATGACGATGCTCTTTCTCTCGGCGTTTTTGCGCATTCACAAGCGAAGCGATATCGAGAAAAAATTCCTTTTCGTCACCACCGATGCCGTGGATCTCGTGAGCTTTTCTATCGTCGGGGCGATCGTGGCGCTACAGTTTGGCTACAACGTCTTTGGCGTCGTGTTGCTTGCGCTTTGCAACGGCGTGGGCGGAGGTATGATACGCGACGTGCTGTTTAACGAGATCCCATGGTGCCTAAAAACCGGGCTTTACGCGACGGTTAGTATCGTAGTGGGACTGCTTTATTTTGCGATGGATTACGCCGGGCTTACTAGCGTTTTTTGGGTGATGGGGCTTTTGGCGTTTGGTATCGCGTTTAGGCTTGCGGCGTATTATCTTGGCTGGCATTTGCCTAAACTTCAAAAGTAAAATTTGATTTATTTTGCGCTAAGGCTTTAAAATAGATTTTAGTTTTGCGGCGTAAAATGCGCTAAAATTTTAAAATTTGATTGCTACATACTTTTTGTTTAAATTCTCGTATGGTTTTACGGAATTTAGCCGGTTGCAACGGCTTTGCCAAAGGATGCCAAATTTAGGCTAAATTTTGCGAACCTTTGCATTATTATGAACCAAAAGCTTGCAAGAGTGATGATTTTTGAAATATGCATTCAATATACTTTAATGAATAAAAAAATATAATCCAAATTCATTTTAGTACCGCAAAAAGGCTTTTTACGGTTGTTTTTAATCTATCTTGGGGAAAGAGTATGAATCTAATTTTAAAAAATATCATTTTTATTAAATTTATTTTTTTACATTTTTTTAAACAGAAAGATTTTCTAAAATATTTCATTTTTATTTATATGGTTTATTTCCTGGGATATTTTGCCTTGATGATAAATAACATAAACTACTCCGATGATTATTATAGGTCGGCGACGGGGCAGTTTGATTTTTTCCTTTTTAGTAGGTATATGTCCGAGTATTTATCGAAATTTATATATCTTAGCGAGCACAGAAATGTTCTAGCCTCGCCTCTAACGCACCTTTTATCTATAGGGCTTTTATCTATCGGCTCCATGGTTTTGGTTAAGGTTATTTTAAAAAAATACTCCAAACTAGGCTTAATCGCCAGCGTTATTTTAGGCCTAAGCCCTTATTTTTTAGAAAATATGAGCTATAAATTCGACAGTATCTTTATGACGATAGCCCTAGTTGCTCCGATATTTTCTTTTTTGTTTTTGAGGCGTAAACTCGCTTTTATCTTTGTTTCCATACTTTGTATGCAGCTTACGCTTACGACCTATCAGGCCGGAAATTCCGCTTTTTTGATGCTATCTTTATTTGCGGTTTTGGACGGGATTTTAGCCGGACGCAAGCCCTCTCAGACGCTTAAACTAATCGGAGTTTTGATTTTTTCTTATGTTTGCGCATTTTTGATTTATAGATTTTTCGTTATGCAAACGGTAGATAACTACACGTCAAACGAAATTTTCTCCTTAGGTCAAGCGTATGAAGGCATAAAAGGAAATTTAGAACGCGTTTATGAATATTATAGATTTACGTTTAGAAAAACCGTCTTTGTTTCTATATTTATCGCCGGCGTTTTGATGTTCTTTTTAGCAGCCGTTAAAACCGCAAAGATAAACAAAATACTAGCGGCGATTTTTACGATTTGTTTTATCGTCTTAGGCTTACTTTTATCTTACGGCGCATATTTGATTTTAGTTAAACAGTTGTTTTTTTCTAGGATGTTTATGGGGGCCGGCGTATTTTTAGCGATAATTTTTATCTTTTCCCTAAAATTCGAGGTTAAATTTTTATCCTTTTTGCCCAAATTCGTCGCTTGTATTTTGACCTATTCGCTAATAGTTCAGTCCTATGCGTACGCAAACGCGATGAAAGAGCAAGCACAATACGCAAGATATAGAGTAGAGCTAGCGCTGCAGGACTTTAACAAAATCGTTCCGGCCGGCGAGAAATTCGGATTTAACTCTATTTTTGGAGCCGATCTGAGATCGCCCGCAGCCGTAACGGCGGCAAAAACCTTTCCTATAATCGCACAGTCTGATATATTTAATATAAACTGGCTGTACTGGGCTTACGATTTGCACAAGTGGCACGAGGTTTGGGCTCCCGGGCTTTGCATGCAGGAGGGAAAAAAAGAAGTAAAGCGCATACAAACGCCTTTGCATACTCTAATAAGATACGACAACAACTGCGTTTCGATTATCTTTACGCCGCTATAAGGATAGGCTAATTTTGTTTAAACGTCCAAAATTTATGGATCAAAAACGTTATAATCGGCATAACAAAAATAATCAAGACGGTCTTTACGTAGCCGTTTTGATCCGTAAAATCGCTCAAAAACATAGCTATCAGTAGGGCAATAAACTGAATAAAGAAAAATTTAATGGCTTTTTTAAAATTTAGACCGCTTTTAAAAACTATTTTTGATTGAGCCAGATACGAAAAAACGTAAGCGACTAAAAAAGCGGCGATATTTGCGATTACGACGGAGCCTTTAGTAAAATACATATAAGTCCAGGCTACGCATATATGAATGAGCGTGGATAAAGCGCCCACTAGGCCGTATTTTACGACCTGCACTTAGTATTCGCCTTCTATTATGTAGCTTGGACGGCGCTTGGACTCGGAGTAGATTCTGCCTATGTATTCGCCTAAAATCCCTATCCCGATGAGCTGGATACCGCCCAAAAATAGCATAATAACCGCAAGCGATGCGTATCCTGGCAAATCTATGCCAAATATTAGGGTTTTTAAGATAATGAAGCTACCGTATAAAAACGATAAAAAAGAAACCAATGCGCCGATATAAAGCCAAATTCTAAGAGGCAGAGTGCTAAAGCTAGTTATCCCGTCAAGCGCGAAATTCCAAAGCTTCCAACCGTTAAAGCTGCTTTGTCCGGCCTCGCGTTTTTCTCTGACGTATTCGATGACGGTCGTTTTAAAGCCGACCCACGCAAAAAGCCCCTTCATAAATCGTTGATTTTCAGGTAGTTGCTTTAGCGCTTCTACGACTCTTTTGCTCATCAGCCTAAAGTCTCCGACGTTGTTCGGTATATCTACGTTTGAAATTTTGCCGTTTAGTTTATAAAAAAGATCCGCGCTGACCCTTTTAGCGAAGCTATCTGATGTTCTATCTGCGCGTTTGGCTAGCAC
>CAUSIL010000210.1:0-3559 GCA_963531395.1 uncultured Campylobacter sp. | reverse complement strand
CCCGCGAACGCGTCTTTTACCTTAGCCATAAATTTTTCCTTTCTCGTAGCTCATCACGGTGTTTATGTCTTTGTCGCCGCGTCCCGAGACGTTTACGACGATGACGCTTTTTTTCGTCAAATTCGGACATAGCTTTTCTAAATACGCTAACGCGTGCGAGCTCTCGATCGCGGGGATGATGCCCTCTAGGCGGCTGGTTAGATATAGCGCGTTTATGCACTCGTCGTCGGTGACGCCGTAGTAGGCGGCTCGTTTGCTCTCGTGCAGGTGCGCGTGCTCGGGGCCCACGCCCGGATAATCAAGTCCCGCCGAGATACTATGCACGGGCTCGATCATGCCGTATTCGTCTTGAAGCACGGTCGTTTTCATGCCGTGGATGATGCCTGTGCGGCCCTTTGTTAGCGTTGCGGCGTGATACGGAGTGTTAGCGCCTAAGCCTGCGGCCTCGACTCCGATCAAATTTACGTCCGCGTCGTCCAAAAACGCGCTAAAGATACCGATCGCGTTGCTGCCGCCGCCGACGCAGGCGATGACGTAGTCCGGATGTACGCCGTATTCTTTTAGCTGCGCTTTGGTCTCGCGGCCGATGATGCTCTGAAAGTCGCGCACGATCCTAGGATACGGGTGCGGGCCGACTGCAGAGCCGATGACGTAAAAGGCGCTTTCTATCTCGTTTACCCACGCTTGGATAGCTGCGGTGGTGGCCTCTTTTAGAGTTTTTAGACCCTCTTCTACGCTCACGACTCTGGCGCCTAAAAGCTGCATGCGAAATGCGTTTAGCTGTTGGCGCTCTACGTCGGTCGCACCCATATACACGTCGCACTCAAGGCCGAGCAATGCCGCCGCGGTCGCAGTCGCCACGCCGTGCTGACCGGCGCCCGTCTCGGCTAAGACCTTCTTTTTACCCATTTTTTTGGCGAGTAAGGCTTGAGCCAGGGCGTTGTTTATCTTATGCGCGCCGGTATGGTTTAGATCCTCGCGCTTGAGGTAAATTTCATGCCCGTAGTGCGAGCTAAGGCGTTTTGCGTGATATAGCGGGCTCGGGGGTCCGACGTAGTTTTTTAGTAGATCGTCTAGCTCGGCCTCAAATTCAGCAGTTTTTACTATGCGCTCATATGCAGCCTCGAGCTCGTCTAGCGCGAACATCACGGTTTCCGGCACGAACTGTCCGCCGAATTTGCCGAAATATGCTTTAGTGTTCATCGATATCCTTTAAATTTTCGTTCTATTTTAGCATTTTAAGTTTTTATTAGGCTTATTTTTGGACGCGGATAGGTCGCGTTAATCGGTCTGTTAGGGAAACGGGAAATTTTAAAACATGCCATACTTTATTTAAACGAGGCGGCAAAGGCGTAAAATTGCCTTCGCCGCAAGCAAATTTACACCTTTAAGAGCTCTAAAATTTTCTTTATTTTTTGGGCCGATTTTATACCGTTTTCATCCTCGACTTTTGAGTTTAGATCGAGCACTCGCGGGTTAAATTTGATCGCTTCGCGCACGTTATGTTCGCCGATACCGCCCGCCATACCGAAGTCAAATTTGACCTCCCGCAAAATCTCCCAATCAAAGCTGATGCCGTTGCCGCCGGCGTTTTGCCCCTTGCAGTCAAAAAGCGGCATATCGCAAAGCGCTGTATCGACGGCGGGCAGCACGTCTAGCACGCTATAAACGCGCCAAACCTCTAGCCCCACTGCCTTTAAATTTGCGTACAATTTTGGGCTAACCTCGCCGTGGATCTGCGCCGCGTCAAGCAGGACAAATTCGCAGATTTCCATTATCTCGCAGTCGCTTTGCCCGGCAAAAACGCCGACGCATTTTTTCCCCGCCGCATGCGCGATACCCGCTATCTCGCGCGCCGTTTGTGCGCTCACCTGCCGTTTGCTTATAGCAAATATCGCGCCCAAAAAATCAACGTCCAAACTCGCCACGTCGCGCGCCTCCGCAGGCGTTTTGATACCGCAAATTTTAACCAGCGTCACGCTTCGCCTCGCACGTAGTCCTCGAAGTAGCGATAAACTTTGCCGCTTTTTATCGCGTCCAGGATGACCTCTTTTGCCTGCGCGGGGCTGTCTGCGACGCCTGCTGTGTAGAGCGCAAACATCGCGTTTAGCACGACGATGTCAAATTTCGGTCCATCCAGCTCGCCTTTTAAAATTTGCTTTAAAATTTCGGCGTTTTGCTCAGGCGTGCCGCCCTCGATCTCGCTGTGAAACGCCCGTTTGAAGCCAAACTGCTCGGGCGTGATGCTGTACTCGCTGATCTGTCCGCCTCGTAGCTCCACGACGCGCGTCTCATCACACAAACTAATCTCGTCTAGTCCGTCCTCGCCGCGAACTACCAGCGCGCGCTCGCGTCCTAGTAGCTGCAGCGTCTCGGCGTATAGGCGCAAAACGGGTTTATGATAGACGCCTACTCGCAGATCTTTGAGCGCTAAATTTGGATTTAGCAGCGGGCCTAACACGTTAAAAACCGTGCGGATACCTAGGCGCTGGCGTACTTCGCGCACCTCGCCCACTAGCGGGTGGAAAAACGGAGCGTGGAAAAAGGCTAAGTTTTTGTCGTTTAGCAGCTCGCGCTGTCGCAGGAGCGAATTTGAGCTCTTAACGCCTAAAATTTCCAGCACGTCCGAGCTACCTGATTTGCTAGAAACGGCTTTGTTTCCGTGCTTTGCGACTTTGACGCCAAGGCTTGCGAGGATAAACGCGACGGTCGTCGAGATATTTATCGTCTTAAATCCGTCGCCGCCCGTGCCGCAAAGATCGATCATCGGCGAGGGATCGCGGTAGGTCTGCGAGTATTTTAGGATGTTTTTGGCGAGGCCTGCTAGGCTTTGCGGATAGAGGCTTTTTTCGCTGATTAGCACCAAAAGCGCGGCTAGCTGCGTGATCTCGTACTCTTTGCTCGCGATGATTTCGCAAATTTGCTCAAAGTCGCGGTCGTCCAGACGTTCGTTTTCTTGAAGCTTGATTAGAAACGGCTTTAGCGGGCGGACTTTGGGCTCTTTGGCGACTTCGGCCGCAGGCGCGGCTTCGTAGTTGATGAAATTTTCGATGATTTTTTTGCCGTACTGCGTGAAGTAACTCTCGGGGTGAAACTGTATGCCAAAAATCGGCCTGTCTCTCACGCTAAGCGCCATCACTACGCCGTCCTCGCTCACGGCCGTGGCCTGTAAATTTGACGGTAGCTCATCCACGTAAAGCGAGTGGTATCGCATGACCTCAAATTCGTCCGGCAGTCCCGTAAACAGCGGCTCTTTGCGGCTAACTTTTATGAGCGAGGTTTTGCCGTGATATGGCTTTTCTAGGCGTTTGATCTTTGCGCCGTGCACGAGTCCGATCGCCTGATGCCCAAGGCAGATGCCAAGGATCGGTGCGGCGATGTCGCTTCGCAAAATCTCCAAACAAATGCCGCTATCTTGCGGGTGTTTCGGGCCCGGGCTTAGTACGATTTTGCTAGGATTTAGCCTGCGGATTTCATCCAGCGTGATTTTGTCGTTGCGCACGCAGCGCACTTCTTCGGAAGTTAGTTCGCGTAGATACTGCTCCACGTTGAATACGAA
>CAUSIL010000209.1:0-3591 GCA_963531395.1 uncultured Campylobacter sp. | reverse complement strand
CGAAATCCGCGTAAATTTAATCAAAAAAGAGGCCGCTAGGCTGGGCGTGAGCCACCAAACCGTAGCCGAGGCTCTGCGTATAGCTACCGTGGGCGACACGGACGCGGCGTCGGCGAAATTCGACCTGCCGGACCGCCAAGTGCCTATCCGCGTGAGCCTAGAGGAGGACGCTAGAAACGACCTTGAAATCCTGCGTAAAATTTACGTCCAAAGCGCGACGGGAACGGCCCTGCCGCTCTCAAGCGTGGCAGAAGTTTCGTATTCGCAAGGCGCTGCTAGCATAGAGAGGTTTGATAAACGCCGCAAGATCGCGCTCGAGGCCGATTTGCAGCCGGGATTTACCGTAGGCGAGGTTTTGGAGCAAATTTACGCGCTGCCTGCGATGAAAAATTTACCCTCAGGCATCTCATCGCCCGAGTACGGCGATAGCGAGTATATGAGCGAGATGTTTGAGCAGTTCGGTATCGCGCTGGGCTTTGGCGTGACGATGTTTTTGCTGGTTTTGGTCGTACTTTTTCGCGATTTTTTGCAGCCCGCTACGATATTTATCGCGCTTCCGCTTTCTATCGGCGGCGCGGCGGGCGGGTTGTTGCTTTACGGCGGGGCGCTTGATCTATCCGCCGTCATCGGCATCTTGATGCTTATGGCTATCGTGGGTAAAAATTCTATCTTGCTCGTTGATTTCGTCATCGAAAAGCGTTTGCGCGGAAGCGGCGTCAGGCAGGCTTTGCTAAGCTCGGGCGCGGAGAGGGCGCGGCCTATCGTGATGACTACGATAGCTATGATCGCCGGCATGGCGCCTGCGGTGTTTGCTAGCGGCTCTGGCGCGGAGTTTCGCGCGACGATGTCGGTAGCCGTGATTTGCGGGCTGGCCGTTTCTACGCTGCTTAGCCTCGTTTTCGTGCCGACTGTTTATTCTATCGTGGACGATGCGAAAAAATTTCTCGGTAAGCGCCTCTCTAAACTCACGTCCGTAACCCAGCAAGATAAGCAAAACGCGGCAGGATAGGAAGCTCGTTAAATTTATTGCTTTTTTCCGCGCGACGCGGTAAATTTTGACTAAAGCCCGGTTTTATTCGGCGCGGATTAAATTTGAGCCGGGTTTTATAGCTAAATTTGCGAGCCAAAAGCCTAAATTTACGCGGTTAATAATATCCCAGGCACATCGTTTCGGTTAGCTTTATGCGCTTTTCAAGCGGTTCGGGCGAGAAAAACGAGCACTTTTCGATGTAAATTCTATAGCCGTAGTCAAGTCCGAAATCATCGTAAAATTTCTTTAAATTTATAAATTTTATCCCGCAAATTTCGCGTAGATCAAAAAGCGGGTAGAGCTTGGAGCCGTTTTTGGCGACTAGATGCGAGGGCGCTAGCGTCGTAAACGAGCAAAACGCCGACGTGAGCGTTAGTCCGGCTAGGTCGCTGCACTTTTGCGCGGCGTCTAAAAAACGCGCGGGAATGCTTTTTTTATACAGAAAAACGATTCGCGAGTTTTCAAATTTAGCACAGATCGCGTCGCTCCAAAACAGATACGCGTTGCCAGAGATTTCGGCGTTTTTCGCAAATTCGCAGCCAAGAACGTAATCGTCTAAAAACTCGTTTGGAGCAAGTGTGATTTTCATATTTTTAGCGCCTTTTTACGGGAAATTATAGCTAAATTTGCAAATTCGGCGCTAAACTGCTAATATTCGCGAAATTTTTTACAAAGGACGAAAATGAAAAAGGTTATCTCTACAAAAGACGCCCCGCAAGCGATCGGACCGTATTCGCAAGCGATCGCGGCTAACGGATTTTTGTTTATTTCCGGGCAGCTAGGCGTGACTCCTAGCGGCGAATTTGCGGGCGCGGACGTAAAATCGCAGGCGCAAAGATCGCTTCAAAATTTGCAAGCGATTTTGAGCGAAGCGGGGCTTGGCTTTGAAAACGTAGTAAAAACGACGATTTTTCTAGCCGATATCGCGGACTTTGCGGCGGTAAACGAAATTTACGCCGAATTTTTTAAAGAGCCCTATCCCGCTCGCAGCACGGTTGCGGTAAAAACGCTGCCAAAGGGCGGTTTGGTCGAGATCGAGCTTATCGCGGCGACGAAGTAAAATTTAAAATTAAGGAAAAAAATGAAAAAGGTTATATTTGCGCTTGCGGTCATTTTGATCGCGGTTTTTGGCGTCGCGTTTTACGGCTCGTCTAAGGCTAAAGAGTCCTACGATAGGGGCGTGGCTAGGCTAACGGGCGAAACTTTGAGCTTGCCGTTTGTCGACCTAAAAGCAAACGTGACGCAAAACGAGTACGACAAGGGGCTCTTTAGTTCGCGCGCGACGCTTACGTTTGAGCTAACCGACGGCAAAGATCCGGTAAAATTTGAGGCTAAAACCACGCTAAAACACGGATTTGCCGAGATTTTTAGCGGATTTAAGGCGCACAGCGATATCAAGGCTCTAACGCCCGAAGCCGCCGCCGAAGCTAAAAAGATATTCGGCACGGACGAGTTTTTGAGCGCCGACGTGCTAATAAATTTAGATAAAACCCGCGACGTAACGCTAAATTTGGCCGACATTAAAGTAGACGAGAGTTTCTCTAAATTCGTCGTCTCGAAACCTTTTGCAAAGGCCCAAATCAAAGAAAACAAGATAAAATCCCTAGAAATCGGCGTCGGCAAGATTGACGGCGGCGATATGGACGATGCGGGCAAGTTTGCGATGGAAAACGCATCCGCGCTTATCGAGCTTAGCGATTTTAAGAGCTTTAGCGATCTGGTTTCATTTATAAATTTGCAAACCGCCTACGAAAATATATCTAAAGTAGGAATAAAGGTCGGCAAAATGAGCTTTAGCAACGCTAGAAGCTATGATTTTCCAAAAGCCGTTAGGATAACCGATATGGCGTTTTTGGCGCAGATTAAGCAAAATGCGAACGCAAATTTGCTCGATACGATGACGGAGGCTAACCTGGGCGCGCTAGAAATAGACGGCAAGAAAATCCTAACTCAGCTAAACGCCGCTATGAACGAAAAAAACGTAAACAAACTTGCTATGGCGATGTATCTTAACGATCCTAAAGAATCGGCGGTTTATAAAATCTTAATGAGCGAAAACTACGTGCTGGAGGTTAAGAATTTTAGCTTTAAAAATCCGGGCGGTAAGGAGATCAAGTTTAGCGCTGTAGCCGATGCGTCGGGGCTAGGCGTCAAAAGCAAAACGCTAGAAAACGACGCAGACGTGGAAACGGCGCTAAAGGCGGTTAAATTTGACGGCGAACTAAAAGTGCAAGCCGCGTCTATAACGGAGTTTTTAAGCGAATATAAAGGGATAATGCCCGATAGGGATTTTAACGAAATGATTAACGGCATTAAGCCTTTTGAGGAGCGTATAAATTCGCTTTTTGCTAAAGATGGTGAGTATATGAGCGCGAAATTTAAGCATGACGTCGGTAGCGATGATCTGCTGATAAACGATAAAATTTCGCTTAAAGAATTTATAATTAACTTGGCTGTAAATTAAGCCGCAGTAAAAGCAAGGGCGAAAAACTGCGCTCTTGCCTTTATTTTCATTCAAATTTAATACCGCCCAAAAATCTTTTTCTAATTTTTTTAAATTC
>CAUSIL010000208.1:0-3631 GCA_963531395.1 uncultured Campylobacter sp. | reverse complement strand
TAACACGGGCTGGTCGTGGGCCGGCGAGCTAACTAACTACCTTTTTATCTGGTCAGCGTTTTTCGCCGCAGCTTACGGCTTTAGAAAAGGTATACATATCTCGGTTACGATTTTGATCGAGAGATTTCCGCCCATCGTCGCAAAGGCCTATCTCATCTTTGCAAACGTACTAACGACGGTGTTTTTGATGTTTATAGTATATTATAGCGTGCAGTATCTACAGGTGTTGTTCGAGCTTGATTCCATGAGCGTGGATCTAGGCGTGCCGCAGTGGGTACCGATGCTGGTACTTCCGGTAGCGTTTTTGGGTGCTAGCTACCGCGCCGGAGAGAAAATTTTCCAGATCGCTATGACGCCGGCCGATAAGGTCATCGTAAATAACGAAGCCGAGATGATACACGACTCGGTCAAGAAAAGCTAAGGAGAGCCTATGACCATCGCATTTTTATTTATCTCGCTGTTTGGCCTTATGCTTATAGGCGTTCCCGTCGCCGTTTCGCTGGGAGCTAGTACGGTTTTAACGATGCTGCTCTTTACCAGCTTAGATGTTTCGGAGGTGCCTCAGCTCATCTTTGACGGTATCAATAAATTTCCTCTCATGGCGATTCCGATGTTTATTCTGGCAGGAAATTTACTGAGCAAGGGCGGTTCTGCTAGACGCATTATAGATTTTGCTAAATCTATGGTCGGACACCTGCCTGGCGGCCTGCCGATGAGCGCGATATTTGCGTGCGTGATATTTGCCGCGGTTTCTGGTAGCTCGCCCGCTACGGTCGTAGCGATAGGCTCTATTATGTTCGTCGCCATTAAAGAAGCCGGCTACCCAAAAGAGTACGCCGTGGGCGGCATCACAACCGCGGGCTCTCTAGGCATCCTCATCCCGCCTTCGGTCGTTATGATCGTTTACGGCGTGACGGCCGAGGTCAGTATCGCGCAGCTATTTATGGCGGGCGTGGTGCCTGGACTGATGCTAGGCGGCATGATGATACTTCAGACTTATATCGGAGCGAAAAAACTCGGATTTAAAGCTACTACGCCAGAGCCTTGGAGCGAGCGGATAAAAAAATTTTTCAGAGCTTTTTGGGCGCTGTTAATCGTAGTAGTCGTTATCGGCGGTATCTACGGCGGCATTTTTACGCCGACCGAGGCTGCGGCGGCGAGCGCGATATATGCGCTGATTATTTCGCTATTCGTCTATAAAGATATCAAATTTAAAGACCTGTGGGACATCTGCCTAGAGTCTGCCATCACGACGGCGATGATATTTTTCATCATCGCAAACGCGTTCGTATTTGCATACCTGCTAGCTACCGAAAACATCCCGCAAACGATAGCAGAGAGCATCCTAGCCGCAAATATCGGCAAGATAGGCTTTTTAATCATCGTAAATATCCTGCTTTTCATCATGGGACAGTTTATGGAGCCATCATCGGTCGTTATGATCATGGTGCCGCTGCTACTACCGATCGCAAAAGCGCTAGGCGTGGATCTGGTGCACTTTGGTATCCTACTCATCGTAAACATGGAAATTGGCATGATCACGCCGCCCGTGGGCTTAAATTTATTCGTCGCCAGCGGCCTAACTGGCATGAATCTAAAAGATGTCATTGTCGCGTGCTTGCCATGGACTTTGACACTATTTATCGGACTTATTTTAGTGACGTATATCCCGGAGATTTCGCTTTGGTTGCCTAATCTTATGTACAAAAACTAACCGACTTTAAATTTTGCGAGCGGGCTTAGCTAAAGCCTTGCTCGCCTTATTTCCTGCCGCGCTAAATTTACCTCAAAAGCCCAAATAAAGCCAAAGTGTCGTATAATTTTCGCAAATAAAAAAGGGGAGATTATGTATAGCGTCAAACTGCATATTTGCTTAAGCGAGGATTTAAAAAACAAGTTTGAAATTTTAGAAAAAATCCAGCCAAGGCTACGCTTTACGCACGAATTTAGCACTATAAAAAGCTCAAGCGATATCCCTGCGCCCATACCCGACGAAAATCAATATCTCATCATCGCAAGCGAGAACTGCGGACTAAATTTACCCGAGCTAAAAAACCGTATCGGCAAAAACGGCTTTTTGGCGATTTACGCGAGGGATGCGGACAAGATAACCGGCGAACAAAAGCAAATCGCCGATGAAATTTGGCTAGAAAGCGTAAATTTAGACGACTTTTACTTTGAAAAAGCGCTAAATTTGATCGCCGAACGCAAAGAGGCATGGCTACAAAAAACGTGGTTGCAGACGATGATAAACTCGTCTCCCGATATGATCTGGTTTAAGGATATGGACGGACTGCACCTAGAGGTAAACGACGCCTTTTGCGAGGTCGTAGATAAGCAAAAAGACGATGTTCGCGGTAAAGATCACTACTATATCTGGAATATCCCAAAGGAGATATACGAACAAACGGGCTACGTCTGCGTCCAGACCGAGGACGACGTCGTAGCCGCGCGCAAAACCTGCCTGCTGGACGAAGAGGTGATGAAGGCAGACGGCAATCTAAGCAAGCTAAAAACGTATAAAACGCCGATATTTGACGGAGAGACGATCATTGGTACCGTAGGCATCGCTCGCGACGTGACGAAAGAGTACGAGTATCTGCAAAATATCGAACATCTAGCCCACTACGACCAGCTCACGGGGCTAGCTAACCGCAACCAGCTGGACGCATTTTTAGACAAGCTAAAAACCACGCATATGAGCATACTTTATATGGATTTAGATCGCTTCAAGCAGGTAAACGACGAGCACGGACATCAGGCGGGCGATAAGGCTCTGGTCGCGATCTCGGAGCTGATAAAGGAAATTTTTAACGACGCTATGAACGTGCGCATCGGCGGAGACGAGTTTATCTCGATATTTACCGACGGCGCGAATATGCAAAGCATAGCGCCTCGCGTGCAAATTTTGATCGACCGATTTTTTAAAATTTGCCAAGAAAATCCGCTATTTAGCGGACTATCCGTGAGTGCGGGCATCGCAGAAGGACAGATCGGACACGGCTCGTTTGATCTGCTGCTTCAGCGCGCCGACGATGCTCTTTATAGGGCTAAACACGCGGGCCGCGGCACCTACTGCAT
Source organism: uncultured Campylobacter sp. (assembly GCA_963531395.1). Classification (GTDB taxonomy): domain Bacteria; phylum Campylobacterota; class Campylobacteria; order Campylobacterales; family Campylobacteraceae; genus Campylobacter_A. The sequence continues at coordinate 550 of CAUSIL010000208.1, read as the reverse complement.
AAATCCCTGGGAAGACTTTGAGCAAAAATAAATTTACGCTAGTGTTTGCCGGTCGGTAGCGATGCGGCGCAAATTTACGGCGACTCGTCAGCATCTATGCGCCTTGACGGCCGACCGTAAATTTGATACCACTTCTTATCTTTTACTCTAAATTTTCTTCAAAATTTAACGCAAATGCAAATTTTGATTTTATCGGCGCTCGCGGGTAAATTTAAAAGCGTGCGAGGAAAAAGAGGCTGCCGATTCGGCCTAAAATTTAAGCTTGACACAGCCGAATTTAAGGGCACGAATTGATTATGACGCTTTTGATCCGGATAAACTAGACTGAAATTAGCTCAAAATTTGGGTGGACAAGGTTGGTTCCAAAAAGCTAACCGGTAAAAATTTAAGCATGCGGCCTAGCGTAAAAATGGGGTTTGAAAAGGTTGCGGATGAGCGGCGTAAGGAGCTCGGACTAAGCCTGACGAACCGGTAATTACAAGGAGAACATTTTCTCTAAGCGGCTACACGAGAGACGATAAAATAAGCGTCTGGGGCAAGATAAACGGGC
>CAUSIL010000207.1:0-3650 GCA_963531395.1 uncultured Campylobacter sp. | reverse complement strand
TTTAAGAAAAAGCATCCCTGTCCTAGTAAGCTACGAACCTAAAAAACTACAAAAGCACTTAAATGCGGCAGATAACGCAAATGCCAGGATTTGCCTTTGCGTCGGCGAGGACGAGCTAAAATCGGGTAAAATTTGGCTAAAAGATCTGAGCGAAAAAGCCGAAAAAACGCTTGATTTGGTTGATTTGGAGACGGAACTTAAAAGGATTTTAAATGTATGATTACGGTTTAAATTTGTGGGGAAACAATAACTTCATCGTCGAAAACGGTAAAATTTGCGTCAATACCGGCTCAAAGCCCGCCATCATCGACATAGTAAAAAGCATCAGAAGCGAAGGCTACCGAGGCCCGCTACTACTGCGCTTCCCTCACCTCATACACAAGCAAATTTCGCAAATTTACAAAAGCTTTGAGAGCGCGAAAAACGAATTCGGCTACAAAGGCAGCTTTAACGCCGTCTATCCGCTAAAAGTAAACCAATATCCGGGCTTTGTAAAAAACCTAGTCCGTCACGGCCAAAAATACGGCTACGGGCTGGAGGCGGGTTCAAAGGCCGAGCTGCTGCTAGTGATGGCGTATAATAACGAAGGCGCGCCGATCACCGTAAACGGCTTTAAAGATAAAGAGATGATAAACATCGGCTTTATCGCGGCCGAAATGGGGCACAACATCACGCTAACGATCGAGGGACTAAACGAGCTTGAGGCTATCATTGCCATCGCAAAAGAGCGTTTCGCGCCAAAGCCAAACATCGGTCTACGCATCAGGCTGCATAGCAGCGGATCCGGTATCTGGGCTAAAAGCGGCGGCATAAACTCCAAATTCGGCCTAACCGCGACCGAGCTAATCGAGGCGGTAAATTTGCTAAAAGAGGCGAATTTGCTCGATCGCTTTAATATGATCCACTTTCACATCGGTTCGCAAATCACCGAAATCCACCCGCTAAAAAAGGCTCTAATCGAGGCCGGAAACATCTACGCCGAGCTGCGAAAAATGGGCGCGAAAAACCTAAAGGCTATAAATTTAGGCGGCGGCCTAGCCATAGAGTACTCGCAGTTTAAGGAAAACTCGAGCCGAAACTACACGCTTAGCGAATACGCCAACGACGTGGTATATCTGCTAAAAACGATGGCTACGCAGCGAAACGAAGTGGAGCCCGATATCTTTATCGAGAGCGGCCGATTCGTTTCGGCTTCGCACGCCGTGCTAGTAGCGCCGGTTTTGGAGCTCTTTAGCCAGGACTACACCGAGGAAAAACTCGTGCTTAAAAAGAAAAACCCTCAGCTAATCACCGAGCTAAACGACCTGCTAAGCACAATAAAACCGTCAAACGCGATAGAGTATCTGCACGACAGCATAGATCATATGGAGAGTATACTCACGCTGTTTGATCTGGGTTACGTCGATCTGCAAGATCGCTCGAATGCTGAAATTTTAACCCACCTAATCATAAAAAAAGCGGCTAAAATCCTCGGCACCAAACAGCACAACGCCGAGCTTTTAAAGCTGCAAGAGGAAGCGCAGGAGCGCTATCTCGTAAACTTCTCGCTATTTCAGTCGTTGCCCGATTTTTGGGGTTTAAAGCAAAATTTCCCTATCATGCCGCTTGACCGCCTGGACGTGCGCCCTACCCGCTCGGCGTCACTGTGGGATATTACCTGCGATTCTGATGGCGAAATAGGCTTTGACGACGAGGAAAATCCTCTGTTTTTGCACGACGTAGACGTGGAACAAGAGGAGTACTTTTTAGGATTTTTCCTAGTCGGAGCGTATCAGGAGGTGTTAGGTATGAAGCACAATCTCTTCACTCACCCGACCGAAGCTACTATCGAGATAGACGAGAGTGGGTTTGAAATCTCGCACCTGCTAGAGAGCCAATCGATCCTTGATATCATGGAGGACCTTGACTACGACATCTACGAGATCCAAGACATCCTAAGCGAACGTATCGAAAAATCAAAGCTCGTAACCGACTCGCAGCGCAAGCAAATTTTAGGCGAAATGTATCTGTTTTTAAACGATAACGGCTATCTAAAAACTATATCTTAAATTTAAATTTAGAAAAGGAGTAAAAATGCTATCAAAAAGAGTTCAGGTGCTAGGCGAGAGCCTAACCATCGAAATCAGCACCAAGGCAAAAGAGATGAAAGCCCGCGGCGAGGACGTGATTAGTTTTGGCGCGGGCGAACCGGACTTCGACACGCCCGAGATCATCAAAAACGAGGTAAAATCCGCCCTAGATAAAGGTTGCGGCAAGTATACCGCCGTCGCCGGCACGCCCGAGGTGAGAGAGGCGGTCGCCGCAAAGCTAAAGCGCGACAACGGCCTAAACTACGCGCCAAATCAAATCATCACCAACGTCGGCGCCAAGCACTCGCTTTTTAACGTATTTCAGGCGCTAATCGACGAGGGCGACGAGGTCATCGTACCAAGCCCATACTGGGTGAGCTACCCGGAGATGGTCAAATTTAGCGGCGGCAACCCCGTTTTTATCGAAACTAGCGAAAAGACCGGCTTTAAAATCACTCCTGAGCAGCTAAAGGCGGCGATCACTCCTAGAACTAAAATTTTAGTATTAAACAGCCCTTGCAACCCAACAGGCGCGATATATAGCCGCAAAGAGCTGGAGGCGCTGGGTGAAGTGCTAAAAGGCACGAAAATCATCGTAGCTAGCGACGAAATGTACGAAAAGCTAAACTATGAGGGCGAATTTGTCGCGACCGCGGCGGTGAGCGAAGATATGTTTAACCGGACGATCACGATAAACGGCCTAAGCAAATGCGGCGCGATGCCCGGCTGGAGATTTGGCTACATGGCTAGCCCGTTTAAGGAGCTAAACGCCGCGGTAAACAAGCTACAAAGCCAAAGCACGAGCAATATAAACTCCCTAACGCAAGCCGGCGCCATCCCTGCGCTACTCGGCAAGGCTGACGAGGACATCGCGTATATGAAGGGCGAGTTTAAAAAGCGCCGCGATCTGGGTGTCGAGATGATAAACGCTATACCGGGACTTAGCGTGCTTAAGCCAGACGGTGCGTTTTATCTTTTCATAAACTGCTCCGAGGTCGAGCCTGATAGCATGAAATTTTGCAAAGAGCTGCTAGAAAAGGCAAAGGTCGCCGTGGTACCCGGCGTAGGGTTTGGCATGGACGGATACTTTAGGCTATCTTTTGCGACCGATTTAGAAAGTATAAGAAAGGGGATCACAAGGATCGGCGAATTCGTAAAGAGCTATAAAAAATAGCGTAAATTAGGCTTAAATTTGACGCGGCTTAAATTTGCAGCGTCAAATTTGGGTTTTAATAAATTTAGCTTCCATAAATTTGATAAACCTAGCATCAAATTTAAATCGTCGCTTTAATCCAAATACTCAAATTTCTCTTCAACGTTCATCATTACCTCGCAGTCGCAGTATCCGCCCTGCTCTTCAAGCCACGCAAGCACGCTCAAAACGTCTTTTACTTCCAAATTTGAGAGGATTTGCTCGGTGAGTTTTAGGCTGTGATCGCAGCCGTGTGCGTGAAGCTCGGCGTCCAAAAGCTCGAAAAGCCGTATAAATTTATCTTCGGGCATAGGCAAATTTTGTCTAAATTCGGCTAGTTCTTTTTCTTTTATAGCTTTTAAGATTTCTTTTCTTTTGCTTTTTTCCAT
>CAUSIL010000206.1:0-3655 GCA_963531395.1 uncultured Campylobacter sp. | reverse complement strand
ACCTTTCGACCTCTGAAATATTAGCTAATTTAAGCTTATCTGTGCATAAAATCTCTCGGGAAGTTTTGCTAAAAAATCCTATTTTTTGCGGGTGGTCAGTATGCTAGAAAATAGAAAATTTTTAAGCATAGATGACGGCGAAGTCGTCCATGACTATCTGCTCGCCCGCTCGTCAATAGACCGAGAAGTCCGCCTGCGAACCGTAGATATCTCAAAAACCCTCGAAAAAATCGGCTTTACCGCCCTTGGTATAGCCGTTACTCTTGATAATTCGGGCATTAAAAAACGCGGCACTTGTGGCCGTATGACTGCCGTCGAAGCTGCTGAAGCCTTAAGACGATATCTAAAAACGCTTATCGAGAATGAGCTAAAGCGATATCCGATCTTTGTCAGTTATGTATTCGAAGCCCACCGCAGAGGTATGCCGCACATTCATGCTATGGTCTTTTGCTTACCTTTGCATTTCCAAAAAATAGCCTCATTTCTCGAATCGCATCTAGATCGCAAAGCCGTAACCGTCGATGTTTTAAGCCCCGCATACCTTTTTAAGCAAAATACTGGCGAGTGGCATTTAGAGCAAGCTACGGCGCAAATCCTAGGTTATGATGTCTCAAAGCTGCTTAGAAAGACCGCAAGCGAATATGAGGGCGGAAAAAAGAAAACCTATAAATGCGATAAAATTAAGGGCTTGCAGGATTTTAAAATTTTACACAGCATGCAAAATTTTAAAATGGCTCGTAAGTATCCGAGCGCATACGTCGAAATAGACGTGTTTATGAATGCACTTTTGGAACAATGGAACGCTACTTTTGGAGCTAAAAAAGACCGCGCAAAGGCATCATCCGCATTAAAGGAAGAAGCAAAAGCCCCGTATTTTCTTGACAAAACCGTAATATTCCCACAGTCGATCAAAAAAAATCGAAAGCCCCAAAAAAACACGAGAAAAAACACAAAACCTCTTGATTTAGATTTGCGCGCGGCAAACGGCGATAGATATCACGCTTCTAACTGCCGCGTTTTCTTGGATAATAAACAAATTAAAGCCTTAAAAATTGCGGCTAAAAAACAGCGTAACAAAAGCGGGTTGATCTGCCTAGTCCGTACTCTTTTTTCAAACTATCAAAACGGTCTAACCCCTGCGTTGTCGCCGTCGCGTGCGGCATCGTATTTAAATTTTGTCCTTGAACAAAAGCGGGCGCAAGAAAAAGAGGCTCGCGCAAACCGTAAGCTCGCGCGCGAATATGGTGCAGAAAGCATAGATTGGCTTTATAACTATCACTTGCACCGTGAACTTTGGGGCGAAATAAAAGTCGAAGTTCGCGAGGTTTGGCATACGAAACTGTGGCAACAGGGGCTAATGAGCGACGCTTCTAGTAAGGCCTTTGATAGTTTCGTAGATGAGTTACTTGACACCGAAGAGTTCTTCGATTTATCGATTGCCGAGAAAAAACAAAAACTCGCCGAGCTTTTTCCGAAACGAGAACGCACATCGACTTTAGAAAAATCGTCACTAAAAAATATAGCAAGCGAGCCGCAAAAAGTAGCCGAGCCTTGCCTCTTTGCGCCTGATGAATTGATCCCGACGGTCATCAAAAAAGGTAGCAATTTTTAATGTCTTTTCCGGCATGATCTTTATATCGTAAAAAAATCAAAAAGGAGTCCATTATGGAAAATTTTCAAAAACCTAACCAAAGCCAAAACGTTGCTTTAGCGCAAACGCAGAGCCAAACTCAACCGCAAGAGCAAAAACCGCAAAGTGAAAACGCTAAGCTTGTCCAAGAGCTGAAAAAGCTTTTGCGCAAAATCGAGAGCCTAGAAAAGCGGGAAAAGAATGCACGAGTCGTTTTTGATCGGTCAAAAAAAGAACTCGACGAAATTGGTGCGGAAAAGGTCAAATATGCCGAGCTTTTGAAAAAGTTCGATGTGCTTGCGGTTTGACCTCTGCCTTTCCCCTTACGGGCGCAGTTTTCAGTATGGGGCTTGTCCCCTACTGAAGTAGTGCGCACTACAGCAATAAGAGGGACAAGCCCCCATTATTGCGCATTGCTAAACATCAATATCAAGAAGGACGGGATACATGGACAACGAAGCAAAATCGAGCTTTAATATTGATTTTACGAAGCCCGGGAGTTTTTGGCATAACTTCCGCCGAGGGTTTTTGGCAAAGGATGTTCGCAGTGATCTTTCATCTCAAAACGAATATACATGTAGTTTTGAGGAAGCGCGAAAAAGAGCAAAGCAAATGAAAGACTACGCCGACTCTGCCTATCGTGCGCGCACTGGGCGGAAGCCAAAATATGATCCTGAAAAAATATATTGGTCGGCCGAAGTGAACGCCCGCGAGTGGCATACGATCGATGACTTAAAGCGTGCGGCTGCCGTTATTGAAAAAGAGATGGGTTATCGGCTTATTTACGGTGCGCTCCATAAAGACGAAGGGCATTTAAACGACTCGGGCGAGTGGGTCATGAACTGTCACTTTCATTTGGAGTTTATAAGCCTCGATGAAAACGGCATATCGCAGCACCGAAAAACCTTTAACCCTAGCCTTATGTCGAAAATCCAAACCGAGATAGCAAAAACGCTAAATATGGAGCGCGGGATTGATAAGCGTATAAGCGGGCGCGAGCATTTGACGCCGCGCCAATATAAACAAGCGATAAAAATAGCCGAGCCGATTAAACAAGAATTGAAAATTGTAAAAGCTGATTTAGCCGATGCAAAGGCGAAAATCAAAGCGCTAGAGGCGCAACTCAAAGAAGCAAACAAGCAAGCCCGCGCTGATCTGCAAGCTCAAGGAGCAAAGCGTGAGGATTACGCGGCTTTGGAGCAAGAAAACAAGCGGTTAAAGGACGAGCTAACCGAACTTAAAAAAGCGCCTGTTACTGTAAATATAGATGATGAGATGGCTAAGATAATGGAAAAAATCCAAAAAATCAAAAACTCGAAGCGGGTTGTTGCTGAGGCCGAGACTGAATTTGCTAATTTAAAAAACGGCTTTGGTATCTTGGATCGGGATAAGGTATATGCATTGGTGTCAGAAGCCGTCGCTTTGGGTTATGCCGCGCATGAGCAGATACGAAGCTATGTACCCGTCTTAAATGACGTTGAACGTTATAGGGTGGAAGCGGCACAAGCTACAAACCTCAAGAATAGCAGGGTAGCTAAAGCGTTTTTTGGCGGTGTTGTCTCAAAGCCTGCTGTTGATGTCGAGGCTATCAAAAAAGAAAATGAGGGGTTGCTAAAAACTCTTGATAGTCTCCAAAAACAAAACGAGTTACTGCAAAAGACTTTAAAGGATACTGTAGGGCTTGTCAAACAAAAGGATATCGAAATCGAGACCCTCAAAAAGTCGAATCAAGAGGGTTTTAATTCTATTGCTAGTGATAATTTTCAGCTCGGTCAGGCGGTAATGTTCTCTGAATTGATTAATAGCAAAAGGCTCTGCATTGAGCCAAAGGGTCAGTCTTTGGTTGTGGGGCTTGATAGCATTATTTCGGGGGAATACCCTGCTAAAAACTTCGAGGGTATAAAAAGCGGATTGTTAAGCTATACCTTACGGGTAAATCAGCCTGAAAACGGGTTAAAACTTTAACCTCTGACCCCTCGCGCGCGTCTGGAAATACGGCATTTGCGCGAGTTTTTGCCGTTTTCT
>CAUSIL010000205.1:0-3658 GCA_963531395.1 uncultured Campylobacter sp. | reverse complement strand
TATCATGTCCTTTTTGGACTCTAAGTCTACGCCGCACATATTTTTGACGACTTCGACGAATTTATTCAGCCCCGCCGCATCGCTGGGAGCAGGCGTCAAATTTGTATTTTCAAGCATGTAAAAACCTTTCTAGTTCCGCTCTTATACCGCCGATGGGTAGCGACTTTAAATTTGCGTTGATTTCTTTCGCGCGTTTTGGCATGCCGTAGACGATCGCGCTCTCCTCGCTTTCGGCGATGCATTTAGCGCCAGCTTTATATAGCTCGTTTAGCCCGCGCGCTCCATCGTCGCCGATGCCAGTTAGCAGGATCGCCATGACGTCGGCAAACTTACAAGCCTGCACGCCGGAGTGAAAAAGCACGTCTACGTTGGGGTTATACGTGGTCTCCTTTGCCGGCGAGCACATGCCGGCCGTTAGGGGGCTAGCAGAGATTATCTCCGAGTTTTTCTCGCAGATATATATCGCGCTTTTTAGCTGCGCGGGCGCGCCCAGCATCAAGACCTGCGCCGCGCACTCCTTGTCAAACTGCGAGATAAAACTAGGGATGAAAGCCAGGCTCATATGCTGCGCGATAACGACGCTAGCTCCGTTTAGCTCAAGCCCTTTAAAAAGCCTTTTTAAATGTCCCGGACCGCCTGTCGAGGCGCCGACTAAGACCAGTTTTTGTTTCAAATTTATTCCGTTTTTAAGTTAAATTTACGGCTATTTTATCTTTATTCGTATTAAATTTAGCTATAAGATAAAATACATAAAATAATGCAAATAATTTTATGTTAGCTAAATGCTGCGGTAAAATTTGGATGAGGTTTTTGCATTTGCAGTAGCGGCGGAATAGTCGTCAAATTTTACTTGATTATTTTCTTTAGATGAGGCTCTTTTTATCGTTCGTTACCGCTTTTTCTAGCGCGTGTTTTGAGTAGTTTGCGCCTTTTGACGCATTACCGCTAGCAAAAACTAGAGCCAAAAATAAGATCAAAAAAGCAAGGCTAAAACCACTATTATCCCGACCGTATTTTTCGTTTAAATTTACTAGCTCTCGCTCAAATTTAAGCTTATATTCGCCATAAGCGCCCTATTTTTTATTCGTCATTTGATACAAAAAGTTAAAGATTTCGGCAACTGCTTTATAGAGATTTGGCGGGACTTCCTCGTTTAGATCGACCTTACTTAGAACCTCGACCAGATCGGCGTCCTCTTTGATTGGTATGTCGTGGGATTTGGCTAGATTTATGATGTTTTTCGCCACCTCTCCCGAACCCGTAGCTAGAACCTTAGGGGCATTATCCTTGTGACGGTTGTAGCCAAGAGCCACGGCTTTTTTAGTTTTTTGTACTTTTGCCAAATTTACGCCTTTTTATCAAAGCCCATATCAAGCTTATCCAGACCGCCGTAAACGCCGCTAAGGCGCAGTTTAGGCATAGTTTTTAGGCTAAAATTCGACACTATCAGCCCCTGCTCGCCGATAGCCCTTTTTAGCTCCTTCGCGCCGCTTAAGATGAGGTCCTTAAACTCCTCTTTTTGCGTCGCGATAGCAAGGTCTATGTATTTGTTTTCGCTAAGCGCCACCATGATGTTGATTTGGCCGAAATTTTGAAAATTTAGGTCGATTTGCGCGTAGTGTTTTTGCTTTTTGCCCTGCTTAAACCTGATATTTCCGCCCTCTACGCCCTCCCAGACGTAGGGCAGATAGGTCTGCACGCCGCCTGCGACCGCGGAGGCTAACTGGTGCATCTCGATTTGAGCGAGCAGCTTTGAGGCGGTGTCTTTTACGGGGCTAGAGTCAGGAGACTTTGAGTGCATGTTTAAAAGCGCGCTTTTTACGTCGTTTTGCAGGAGTTTTGCCGTCTCTTCGGCGCTTTTTGGCGTCACTGCGCCAAGCTCGCCGCGAGCGATATTTTGCTGCTTGATTAGCTTGCCGACTTCACCTAAGTTATTTTTTGCTTCAAAGCCCGCTTTGTCGGCGATTTGCAAGGCGAAATTTAACTTTCTGGCCGCATTTTGCAGCTTGTCTTGCAGCGTCGCGCCCTCGCTTCCTTCCGCGCCGTCTCGGACGATTTTTTGCGCGAAATCGTTAAATTTATCCTGCGAGGCCGCAAGCGCGCTAAGCTCGTGCGTTAGATCTTTTACCGCGCTTTTTAGCTCGGCGAAATTTAAAGCAAAACCCCTGTTTTGACTTAGCTTTTCGCTGTTTAAATTTTGCATTTTTTCGCCCGCGTTTGCTAGTAGCTGCGAGATTTTATTTAGCTCGGCGTTTAGCGTTTTTTCGTTTAGGCTTAGCCCGCTGCCGCTCATCGCGTTTGCTTGTTTATCCATAAATTTAGCCGCGTTTTCGAGCTTGTCAGCGATTTCAAAAAGCTGTTTAAAAGGCGAGCCCGCTAGCGTATCTTTGGCCGTAGCTTTAGCATTTTGTAAAATTTGATCAAGCCTCGCAAAACTCTCGTTCGTGCTTAGACTATCGTCCTTAGCTAAGGCTGAAATTTGCTCCAAAAGCTGCTGGTTTGAGAGATTTTTTATATCGCCAAACAGCTTATTTATCGCGCTAGGTAGGTTAAATTTGCCGTTTAGAGCGTCCTTTAAATTTGCCTCCAGCATTATGCCCGAGTTTTTTATCTGCTCGTTTACCGGCGCGCTTTTTATGTCGGCGACGGGCTTTAAAAACTCCTTTAGCTTAAGCGCGAATTCCTTTAGATCGGGCTCGTTTTCGGCAAGCTCGGCAAGGCTTTTCATATCTTTTGCGAGATTTGGCGAGAGCTGGAGATTTTTCGCCTGGGCGGCTAGCTCTTTGGCCTGCGTAGGGCTTGATTTTAGCTCGTCTAAAAGCTTATTTACGAGCTTATCTATATCCTTTACGGCGTTATCCGCGGCTTCGGAGTCTAAATTTTGCGAGGGCGCGGGCTGATTTTTAAAAAGATTTTTAGTTTCGCCCGCCTGCCCCGTCTGTCCGGCGTTTGCGCCGCCTACGCCGCCGGTTTTGGGTAGCGCGCCGCCGATAGCGGCCTGGGTAGCGATTTGCGAGCTTATAGCGTTATTTACTGATTCCATACGGCTATATCGTCAAATTTGAGATTTTCATTAGCTATTTGCCATCGTGCCGGGGCTATGCTCAAAGCCTCGCCTGCTTTCAAGCGGAACGGTCTTTTGCGTGAGGCAAAACGCGATGAGAAACGCAAGCAGCGCCGCATAAACCCACATAAAGCCGTCAAAGCCTAAAATTTTCATACTGGCGCCCATTATCACGGACGAAAGAAGCGAGCCGAAAGAGTAGCTAAAAAGCACGGCACGCCCTACTTCGATGCCTTGATTTTTGTGTTTTAAAACGTCGTTGGCGCGGGCAAGCGATAACGCGTAGAGGCAAAAAGCGCCGGAACCCAGAAAAAACGACAAAACGTACTGCGCGTAGATGGAGGGCTTAAGCACCAAAAAACAAATAGCCGCAAATAGCGACACGCCCGCACAGCACATTATCGCGGGACGTCGGCCGAATTTATCCGAAAAGCCGCCGATGAGAGAGTGAGCGATAAAGCCGCCCGCCATCGCGACGGTCATAAAAAACGAAACCTCCCTCGCGCCGTATCCTTGCAGCAGGATATAAACGCTAGCCATCGCAAAAAAGCCGTTTATGAGGATGCCCGCTACGATGCTGGTAATGAGCGCCAA
>CAUSIL010000204.1:0-3690 GCA_963531395.1 uncultured Campylobacter sp. | reverse complement strand
TAAGCCTTGAGACTAGCTAAATTTAGGGCGCAAATCAGGATTAACCTAGTTTTTTGTTAAAGCCTCGGCTACCCGCTTCTGGGCCGCTAGCCGCAAATGCCGTAGCCGCACCCTCCTCCGCCTCTGTCCGTATCGACCAGGCGGTAGCCCAGCCCAAGGGCCGCCTCGAGCGCGTTTTTATCTTTTTGGCCGTCAAATTTGCCTACGCTAAGGCTAGTAATCGGCATTAAAATTCTATTATTTAGCGTGAGATAGGGCGTCACGGCGGCAAGCTTTGCCGAGGTTTTAGCGCCGCTTGGCTACTGCATCCGTCAAATTTACTGCACAGGTCTGGTTAGTGCGCTCGGCAAACAAATTTACTCCCGCAGCAAGCTCTGCCGCGCAGGCGGTCGCGTCCTTTATAAACTCTCCTCTTTTTATTTTCGCTCCGTTTTTGATTTTATCGCTTGCCGCGTCAAATTTACAAGTCGCACGCCCAGCAAACCGCGCCGCGCCTAAATTTATTTAAAATCACGGAAATTTAAATTTGAGTTGCGCCAAACAGCCTCCAGAAAGCCGCATTTAAATTTATACAAATGCAGCCGAGTAGAAATTTCGCGCTCGCCAAACGCAGCCAAAAGAGTAAAAGTCAAATTTAGATCTCAAACGCACACGAGCTTGGCTGTCCGCCTTCAAATCCCTTTTTAAACCACGTCATGCGCTGCTTTGACGAGCCGTGCGTGAACGAGTCGGGCGTCACGCGGCCTTGGTATTTTTTCTGTAGCGCGTCGTCACCTATAGCGCTAGCGGCGTTTAGCGCCTCCTCGATGTCGCCGTCTTCTAGCACATTGTAGCGCCCCATATAGTGCGCCCAGACGCCCGCATAGCAGTCGGCCTGTAGCTCAACTTTGACCTGCAAGGCGTTTTGTTCTACTTGGCTTTTTGCGCGCGATTTTAGCTCGTTTATTTTACCGAGCGTGCCTAGTAAATTTTGCACGTGATGTCCGACCTCGTGGGCGATCACGTAGGCCTGCGCGAAGTCGCCGGCGGCCTTGTATTTGGCCTCTAGCTCGTCAAAAAAGCTAAGGTCGAGATAGACTTTTTTGTCCGCGGGGCAGTAAAAAGGCCCCGTCTGCGAGCTCGCCGTGCCGCACGCGCTAGAGACCGCATCTCTAAAAAGCACCAGACTAGGCTCCTTATACTGCGCGCCGCCCGCCTTAAACACCCTGCTCCACACGTCCTCGGTCTGCGCTAGCACGGCTGAAACGAAGGCGACTTTTTCTTTTTCTTGCGGGCTATCTAACGCCGCTCTTTGACCGCCGGCACCGCCGCCCTCAAGCAGCGCAAGGGGGTTAAAGCCCATAAAATACGCCACTGCGCCGATAACTAGCACCACGCGACCGATATTTGAGCCCAGCAAAAATCTGATAATCGGTATGAGCGCGCCCAGCGAACCCATGCTGTTTACGCTATTTTGCCTTCTATCCTCGACGTTGTCGCTTCGTCTGCTGTCTTGCCATTTCATTTTTACTCTTTCATTTTGGATTTTGCATTTAAATTTAGCCGCAGGTTTGCGCTATTTTTCTTGCCGCTTGCCGCTAAATTTTACGGCGCATTTTAGCGACTATTTATAAATTTATCGCTTTACTGCGCCGGCTAGTTTAAATTTAACGATAAATTTCGAATTAAACAAAGCAAAACGGCGTAATACAAAAAGAAGCTAGGGCTAGTCAAATTTGGAGTATTAAATTTAAAATCTCGCCTTAAATCCGTTCAAAATTCTCGCCGCCAAGATACCAAAAACTATACCGATACCGTCTGCGACGACGTCGAGCAAGCTAAAATAGCGGTTTGGCACAAACGACTGCGCTACTTCTATCTGTATGCCGTAAGCTAGCAAAATAGCAACCTTTGCACCCAAATTTAACCTAGAAAAGCCAAAATGCAAAGTAACGTAAAGCGCGGCGAATGCGATGAAATGATTTGCCTTATCCCAGCTGTTTTCGATGAGTTTTATCTGCGCGGGCGTGAGGGCGAGGTACTCTATCGCTATCAAAAATATAAAGAAAAATGCGGCGGAAATTTTGGAAAGATTCATGGATTTTAAGTGGTTGTTTTTAAAAGAGAAGCGCCGCTTGACGCTTCTAAATTTACTCAAATTTGACTCTACATCTTGTCTTTTGCGGCGATACCCATTAGCCCTAGAGCCGTTTTTATCGAGAGTGCGACGATGGCGAAAAGCTTTAAAAGCTCGTCTTCGTTCTCGCTGCCTACGACGCGATTTTCATTGTAAAATTTATGAAAATTCGCAGCCAAGCTCTTTAGGTAATCGCAAATTTTATTCATCGAGCGCGTGTTAAAGCTATCGACTAAAATATCGTTTAGCGTAAGCGCCTCAAATAGCAAATTTTTGCCATCTTCGTTCAAATTTGCAAATTTAACGCCCGCGACGTCGGCGACGTTCTTGCCAGCTTTTGCGAAAATTTGATTGATCCTTGCGTGCGCGTAGTTGATATAAAATATCGGGTTTGAGCTATCTTCGCGCTTTAGCTCGTCCACGTCAAACTCTAGGTGCGTGTCGCAGCGCTTGCTAAGAAACATAAATCTAAGCGCCTCGCAGCCGATCTCCTCGACCACGTCGCTCATCAGCACGACATTGCCAGCGCGCTTACTCATCTTGTAGGCTTCGCCGTCTTTTAGCAGGCTCACCATCTGAGAAAGTATGATCTCAAGGCGATTTTCATCGTATCCAAGCAGATGCAGCGCGGCTTTCATGCGCGCGATATAGCCGTGGTGATCGGCGCCCCAGATGTTGATGCAGCGATCAAATCCGCGCCTAAATTTATCGTCGTGATACACGACATCGCCGGCTAGATATGTACCGCGACCGTCTTCGCGCACGATGACGCGGTCTTTTTCGTCACCGACTTCGCTTGATTTTAGCCAGATTTTACCCTCGCTCTCGTAGATGCCGCCCTCGTTTTTTAGGCGTTCTAGCGTAAGCGGAAGCTTGTCATAGTAACTCTTTTCGCTAGCCCAGTTCTCGATGAAAATTTGAGCGTCGGCTAAATTTTGCTTGATCAAAACGAGCACTCTATCCTTGCCAAACTCGGCCAGCTCGAGATTTCGACTCTCGTCGTAAAATATCTCTTTGCCAAATTTCTCTAGCGCCTCTTTCGCGATAGGCTCGATATAGTCGCCGCGGTAAAATTTCTCCGGATACGCCACGCTTTCACCAAACAGATTTTCGCGTGTCCAAAGCGATATGGACGTGCCTAGAAGCTCGATTTGATTACCTGCGTCGTTGATGTAGTATTCAGTCGCGATATTTTCGCCGATGTGAAGTCCGACGCGAGCTAGCGTATCGCCGAAAACCGCGCCCCTAACGTGCCCGATGTGAAGAGGGCCGGTCGGGTTTGCGCTGACGTACTCAAGTAAAATTTTCTCGCCGCTAGTTCCGCCGCCTTTTGCAAACTCGCTCGGGTTCGCAAGGCTAGCGGAGGCAAATTTATCCAAAAATGCGGGCTTTAGTTTAAAATTTATATAGCCGTTTAGCGCCGCAGCCTCGAAAACTTCGCTATTTTCAAATTTAGACGCTAGCTCGGCGGCGATAGCGACAGGGGATTTTTTGAGCTGTTTTGTCAGGCTAAAAGTAGGCATCGCGTAGTGCGCCAAGCCCTTATCTTTTGGCTTTTCCAGCACAAAGTCAAA
>CAUSIL010000203.1:0-3737 GCA_963531395.1 uncultured Campylobacter sp. | reverse complement strand
TTGCGGTCGCGCTTAGCGGTGCTTGGTGGGAGCTTAGGTTTATGTTTATGCCGCCTTTTGATAACTCTAAATTCGTAATCGGTCCGCAAATTTACGATAAAAATATCTCAATCGACGCCCTTGTGCAAAAAGCGGCCACGGATATGCCAGGATTTAAGACGCATTACGTTAGTTTTCCGTTTTTTGAGGGCGCAAATATCACTCTTTACGGGCAAAAACCGAGTCAAAGCTTCCTTCATAGCCAGTACTCAAGCACCGTTTCTTACGATAAAAATAGCGCAAATTTAATCGACGTAAAAGATATCGAGCTAGCAAGCAAAACGGATAAGTTTTTATCGACGTTTAGGCGCGCTCACTACGGCGATTATAACTCTGCGACTAGATTTTTTTGGTTTTTGTGCGGGCTAGCTCCGCTTGCGCTTAGCGTTTCGGGGATTTATTTATGGATAAAAAGATCAAATTTTAAAAGGAGAAAAAGATGAAAAATAAAATTTTGTTTTCGGTCGCGGCGATAAATTTGCTCGCGTCCGTTCAAATTTTAGCCGCTCAAAACGGCGAGAACGTAGCAGGCAAAGAGACGCTTCAGGCCGTCGAGGTAACTAGCGAACAAAGGCGCGACGACGTCAAATACAACGCCAAAGAGCTTGTAAAAAGTACCACGAGGCTAGACCTCACCTCGCGTCAGACGCCTCAGTCGCTAACCGTCATAACGGAGGCTAGGCTAAAGGATCAAAATATCAACGACTATCAGGTGCTTTTGCGAAATATCCCGGGCGTCACGCTTAGCAAGTGGGACGAGCGCGTATATCCTACGGCAAGGGGCTTTAAGATAGATTATTATTTGCTTGATTCGATGCCAAGCTTCGGCGGGTTTAGTCTAGGCGCAAACGATATGAGCATGTTGCCGTATGAACGCGTCGAAGTCGTAAAGGGCGCAAACGGCCTGCTAGCGGGTGCCGGCAATCCGGCGGCTAGTTTAAATTTCATCCGAAAAAGAGCAAATTCAAAAGAACTCACGGGAAATTTTAAACTAAGCGCGGGCTCGTACGATAGATACGGGGTATCTGGCGACGTGCAGACTCCGGTGACTGCTGACGGCGGCGTGCGGGCTAGAGCGTCTTTTATGCACGAGAAGTCTCGCTCGTATATGGACTACTATAACCGTAAAAACACCGCTATCTACGGCGTAGTGGACGCTGATATCATGGATAGTTCGTGGCTTAGCCTGGGCGCGTTTTATCAGGAGCTAAAGCGTCACGGCGTACGCTGGGGAGGAATGCCTGCGTTTTACAAAAATGACGCTAGGCGCGAGTTTGGTAAAAACGAAATTTTCTCGCAGCCTTGGACTAGGTGGGATATCAAGACTTTTGACGTTTATGCCGATTTTAGGCACTATTTTGAAAACGAAGCCAGCCTAAATCTCTCCTACTCCTTCCGCCGCGCAAATACGGATACTAATTTGCTCTACTACGGCGGCAAGGTAAATTTAGACGACACGGGCGACATCGGCGGGCTTAGCGCCTACGCAAACAAACGCGAAGAAAATATCCACAACGTAGACGCCTACGTAAATATGCCCTACGAAGCGTTTAGCTTGTCTCACGAGGCGGTTTTTGGCGCGATGTATAACAACTACCAAAACAGCTCCGATAAGGTCAGTAGCTATTGGTTAAATCGTACGACTCCGGCTGGTCTAGCCTACTCGGCACGCACTAGGATAGATTTTAAAAACCTCCATATCGACGATCCGAGGTTTCCTTACGCCGATCAAAACAACGCCGATAAGACGGTGCAAAAGGCCGTATATTTGGCTAACAAATTCTCAATCACGGACGAGCTGAAGTTTTTGCTGGGAGCTAGGATGAGCTACTATAAGTACCGTATCGCGGGCGGCAACGGCAATAGAAACTTTACGCAAGAAATCACGCCGTATCTAGGTATCACGTACGATATCGGCGAAAATCACACTCTTTATGCTAGCTACACGAGTATCTTTAAACCTCAAACCGTAAAGGATATCAACGGCAAATACTTAGATCCGATCCAAGGCAAAGACTATGAGCTGGGCATAAAGGGCGATTATTTTGACGGAGCGCTTTCGGCCTCCTTTGGCGTATTTAAGGTCGTGCAAGATAAGCTAGGCGCAAAAACCGGACAAAAGATCCCCGGCACTACGACTGACGCATACGAAGCTAAAAAAGGCGTAACGAGCAAGGGCTTTGAGGTGGACGTAAACGGCGAGATAAATCAAAATTTAAGCCTAGGTCTTGGGCTTACTCACTTTAACGCCAAGGACGCCGACGGCAAGAAATTTGATACCGAAAGCTCGCGCACTACGGCAAATCTCTTTGCCAACTACTCTATAGCGGACTTTAGAGCGGGCGCGGGAGTGCAGTATAAAAGTAAAATTTACGTCGGTAGCGGCGCAAACGAAATCACGCAAAAGGCCTACACGCTGGCAAATTTGATGTTTGGCTACAAGATAAGCAAAAATTTCGACATCCAGCTAAATATCGACAACGTGTTTAATAAAAAATACTTCGAGGGCATCGGCAACAACAGGATGGTTTACGGCGACCCGCGAACGTTTAATCTAGGTTTTACGTATAATTTCTAAGGCGTTTTAGCGTGTCTTTGCTTGGGTTGCGCCCGTAGTGATCCAAGCTATAAATTCGGCGTTTTTTGTCGGCACTAAACCATAAATTTACGAGTTATGACAGGCGCCGAATTTGGATATAAAACTATGGGTAAATTCGCCTTAATACGCTAAAAACGCCCTTTTAACGAGCGATAAATTTGTTACAAATTTGGCTCCGTTTGGTTACTGCCGAGGATTTTAAAGTTTATTTTAAGCGTTATTTTGGCGAGCGTAAGGTAAGATTAAGGCAAAATTTTCTTAAGGCTAAATTTTGAAACGCGCTTTTTTTCAAGCTATCTCGCATATTGCCGTTTTTGCGCTGGTTGCGGCGTTTGCTAGCGGTTGCGCTGCGCCGAAAAAGGCAACCCCCGCACCGCCAAAGCCCGTTACGCAGTCTGAAATAAAAAACATCTGCGACGGCAAAAGCCCAAAAGAGTGCAATGATACGGGCGTGAAATTTGAAAATGCCAAAGACTACGAACGCGCAAAGCTCTGCTATCAAAAGGCCTGCGAGAGCGGTGAGGGCGTAGCGTGTTCGAATTTAGGCTCTCTTTATCAAAAAATCGATCCTGCTAGCGATCAAATTTTACCTCTTTTTTTAAAGGCCTGTCAAGCGGGCAATAAATACGGCTGTTTTAATGCCGCAAACGTTTACCGCCTGGGGCTTGGCGCGCGTAAAAACGACTTCGTGCGAGCGATAAAACTCTACGAAAAATCCTGCGTGCAGCTAAAACACGCTAAAAGCTGCACGAATCTAGGTAGTATGCATCAGTTTTCTTTGGGCGTAGAGACGGCGAGCAGGGACGTGGCGAGGAAATTTTACGAGATAGGATGCGAGCTGGGCGATGAGGTCGGCTGCAGAAATCTTTCGCTCGTAAATAGCGAGTAGGCTTTGCTTGGGCGTTGGCGAGTAAATTTAAACCGCAAGCATACCCCCGCGTGAAATCTTTTAGTTGCCTTGTAAATTTGGATTTGACTAAGATTTTAATCGAATTTTATTAAACTCGCAAAGTCTTGAAATTTTAAAGATTGGGTTTAACCCTTAATTTAATCGCGAGGAACTTTACGGAATATTTTAACTAAACGGCCCGAGGTTGTA
>CAUSIL010000202.1:0-3756 GCA_963531395.1 uncultured Campylobacter sp. | reverse complement strand
AGATTTTCGTGCGACGTCGTCTTGAAAATTTATGATTTTCGTTTCTAACTAAAATTTAGCTCAAGTAGGGCGTTTAATTATTTACAAAATTTATAAAACATCGCTTCGTGTCATAAATTTTTTCAAAAATCAAAATTTTTATGACAATGTGTTACTATTTTACTCATTTTTTTTATATATTTGTCGACTCGACCTAAAAATTTATGCGTTCGGTTATCAAAACGCGACTTTAAATTTAGTCGTATATGGAAATATATTTTCGCGTTTGAATCAGTTTCTAGCCCTAAAATAAGGATAATAAAGATATTTTTTGTCTCAATTTAAATAACAAATATTGCAAAAAAATTAATTAATTTTCATCAACCCAAATTCAGCTTTTAACGGCTAATATCGCCGTGATTTTTAAGAACTATCTTAAAAAATAACTAGGAGAAAACACAATGGATCGACGAGATTTTATAAAAAGCGCCGCCGCAACTGCTGCGTGCGCGAGCGCCGGTATAGCGCTTCCTTCAAGCCTTAGCGCTGCGGGTAACGAGGCGGAAAAGGGCTGGCGCTGGGATAAGGCGGCATGTAGGTTTTGCGGAACGGGTTGCGGTATAATGATCGCAACCAAAGAGGGCAAAATCGTAGCCGTCAAAGGCGACCCGGAAGCGCCCGTAAACCGCGGCTTAAACTGCATCAAGGGCTATTTTAACGCTAAAATCATGTACGGCGCCGACCGCATCACCCAGCCTCTTCTTCGCGTAAACGAAAAGGGCGAATTTGACAAAAAGGGCAAATTTAAGCCTATTAGCTGGGAAAAAGCCTTTGATATCATGGCTGAAAAATATAAAGAAACCATGGCTAAAAACGGCGTGCATTCAGCCTGCGTTTTCGGTTCGGGTCAATACACTATCTTAGAGGGTTATGCGGCGGTTAAGCTATGGAAAGCCGGCATCAGAAGTAACTCCATAGACCCGAATGCTCGCCACTGCATGGCTAGCGCGGTCACGGGATTTATGCAAACTTTCGGTATAGACGAGCCTGCGGGCTGCTACGACGACATAGAGTTAACCGATACTATCGTACCGTGGGGCGCGAATATGGCGGAGATGCACCCGATACTTTGGGCTCGTATAAGCGATAGAAAGCTAAGCGATCCCGAGCGCGTAAAAATCGTAAATATTTCTACTTATTCGACTAGAACCTCAAATATCGCCGATATGGAAATTTTATTCGCTCCTTCGTCAGACGTCGCTATCTGG
This sequence comes from uncultured Campylobacter sp., assembly GCA_963531395.1. Lineage (GTDB taxonomy): Bacteria > Campylobacterota > Campylobacteria > Campylobacterales > Campylobacteraceae > Campylobacter_A. The sequence continues at coordinate 2,509 of CAUSIL010000202.1, read as the reverse complement.
AACTACATCGCTCACGAGATCGTTTATAATCATCCAGAAGCCATCGACTGGGATTACGTAAATAGCCACTGCGTATTTGCAACGGGACCTGCCGATATCGGTTACGGGCTTAGAAATAATCCAAATCATCCTAACTACTCAAACGAAAAAGACGTCGTAGAGACGGAGCTTCATAAGAAACTAAGCAAAAACGAAGGCGTGACTCTGGGCTATCTAGGCTATAAAGAGGGCGACGTGATGGAAAATAAAAATACGGCTACCGCGGGTAAGCACTGGCAGATAACTTTCGAGGAATTTAAAGAAGCGCTTAAGCCTTATACGCTTGATTTCTCCGCTCCGTTAATAAAAGGCGATCCGAACGAGGATTTGGAAGAATTTAAGAAAAAATTAAAGCAACTAGCCGACTGGTATATCGAAAAAGGCAGAAAAGTAGTTAGCTTTTGGACGATGGGATTTAACCAGCACCAACGCGGCACTTGGGTAAACGAGCAAGCATATATGGTGCATATGCTACTTGGCAAACACGCAAAACCGGGCGAGGGAGCGTTTTCTCTAACGGGACAACCAAGCGCGTGCGGAACGGCGCGCGAAGTCGGCACTTTCGTCCACCGTTTGCCTGCGGATATGGTCGTAGATAACGCCGAACACCGCGAAATAAGCGAGAAAATTTGGAAACTTCCTAAAAACACGCTAAATCCGAAAGTCGCCTCCCACTACGTAAAAATGATGCGCGATATGGAAGACGGAAAGATGAAATGGGCGTGGGTGCAGGTAAATAACCCGTGGCAAAACACCGCAAACGCAAACCACTGGATAAAAGCCGCCCGTGAGATGGATAACTTTATCATCGTCTCAGACCCGTATCCGGGCATCTCGGCAAAAGTCGCCGATCTAATCTTGCCTACCGCGATGATTTACGAAAAATGGGGCGCGTACGGTAATGCCGAACGCCGAACGCAACACTGGCGTCAGCAAGTAATTCCGGTAGGCGAAGCGATGAGCGATACTTGGCAGATGCTGGAATTTGCTAAACGCTTTAAGCTAAAAGAGGTTTGGGGCGAACAAAAAGTGGATGATAAGCTAACGCTTCCAAGCGTGCTAGAAGAAGCAAATGCCATGGGTTATAGCGAAGAAGATACGCTATTTGACGTACTTTTCGCAAACGAAGAGGCTAGAGGCTACCCTGCAAAAGACGCGATAATGGAAGACTTTGATAACACCGAAGTTTTCGGCGATAGCAGAAAAATCGTCGGTTCGGACGGCAAGGTATTTGAGGGATATGGATTTTTCATCCAAAAATACCTTTGGGAGGACTACCGCAAATTTGGCTCAGGCCACGGACACGATCTAGCGGACTTTGATACCTATCACAAAGTGCGCGGACTAAGGTGGCCCGTCGTAGACGGCAAAGAAACTCAGTGGAGATTTAACGCCAAATACGATCCGTATGCCAAAAAATACGCCGAAGACGGCAAACAGTTTGCATTTTACGGCAATAAAAAAGCCAAGCTGCAAAAAGGCGATCTAGCAAAAGTAACTAGCGGAGACGAGAAATTTTCGATCGCTAATAAAGCTAAAATTTTCTTCCGCCCTTATATGGATCCTTGCGAGATGCCCGATGATACGTATCCTTACTGGCTATGCACGGGCCGCGTACTAGAGCACTGGCACTCAGGTACTATGACGATGCGCGTTCCCGAGCTTTACCGCGCCGTTCCCGAGGCTCTTTGCTATATGAGCGAGCACGACGCGACTAAGCTAAATTTACAGCATAACGACGTCGTTTGGATCGAGTCTCGCCGCGGTAAGGTAAAAGCAAGAATCGATCTGCGCGGACGAAATAAGCCGCCGATGGGTCTAGTTTACGTGCCGTGGTTTGACGAAAACGTATTTATAAACAAAGTCACGCTTGACGCGACTTGCCCGATCTCAAAAGAGACGGACTATAAAAAATGTGCGGTTAAAATTTACAAGGCTTAATAATGCAAAATAGAAGAGAGGCTTTAAAATTTGGGTTAAAAGCGATTAGTTTGGTTCTCGCAGGCGGCTTTATCTGGAGTACGCAAACGACGGCTAAAGCCCAAACTCTACTCATCAGGCCGCCGGGTGCTTTGAAGGAGAAAAATTTCCTTAGCGAGTGCATACGCTGCGGGCTTTGCGTAGAAGCCTGTCCTTGGGATACGCTTAAGCTTGCGGACTTAGACGACGGATTGCCTTACGGCACTCCGTTTTTTACCCCGCGAAATATCCCTTGTTATATGTGTACGGATATCCCGTGCACGGTCGCCTGTCCGACGGGCGCGCTAGATACGAAGCTAGTGAGCGAGGATAACGGCAAGCTAAATATAAACAAAGCGCAAATGGGTATCGCGGTGCTGGATCCGAATTTCTGCATCGCTTACGAGGGGCTTCGCTGCGACGCTTGCTACCGTGCCTGTCCTTTGATAGATAAGGCGCTAAGGCTTGAGTACGTCCGCAACGAACGCACGCAAAAGCATGCGTTTTTTAA
>CAUSIL010000201.1:0-3777 GCA_963531395.1 uncultured Campylobacter sp. | reverse complement strand
CGGTAGCTATAAGCCCGAATAAAAACGCTCGGTCGCTTTTACCCATAGGTCCGTCATAGCGTCTACCTCTTCCGTGTACCTGCCCCAGCACGCCTAAAAATTCGCTCATAAAAGCTAGAAAAATAATGAGCGAGATAACGTCCCGTCCAAACGGAGCCACGAAGGCAAACGGCAAATAAAGCGCGGCATCTGAGATGACATCCGTAGCCTCGTTTAGATAACCTCCAAGCGGACTTTTTTGATTAAATTCGCGAGCCAGCATACCGTCGATGGCATTTAGCGCCATACGTAAAAACATCCAAACGGGTAACATAAAAAATAGCGTAGAAACCTCGGCAAACCAGGCAAGCAGCGCGCCCAGCAGAACGGAGATGACGCAGGCAGCTAGGGTAACTTCGTTTGCCGTGACGCCCGCGCTATAAAGACGCCTAACTAGCGGACGCAGTAGATTTTGAAACTTGGGTTTTAGCTCGTAAATACTCATAACGCTCCAAATGCAAAATTTGGGTATTGTGACGTAAAAACGCTTGAATAGGGTTTAAAATAGCTTTGCGTCGTTTGGCCTTAAAGCAAATTTGCCAAATACCGCGTATTTTTAATAGGCAGCTTAGAACTTAAAGCGCGTAAATGCCCCAATCCCTCCAAAAGCCGTTAAACGTATTTAACGTATTTAGCCAAACGTCTTGCGACGGCAACGACAATAATCTTGCAAAAGCAAATTTAAATCGGCGGCTTGTACCTTCCGCACCTACGTATCTAGGCCCACGCTCTAGCCAAAAGAGTATCCAAACCTTGCCGGCTGAAAGATAAATTTAATATTTTAAGCAGACGTAAGACTACAGTAAAAGAGATTTGATAAGATGGCCTAGCTAACTAAGGTCGCTAGGATTAGAGTATATCAGGCCTTTATTTACGGATTTTTAAATGCAGCCTATTTATAGTCCTTGTTTTTGAGGATTTAGGGTTGGTTTTATATCGCGTGCCTTCTTTGGTTTTTCTTTGGTTGATTTTACCGTACTTTAGCTTTTTAGTTTTTGCTTTGCGTTATCTTGAGTTGTTTGGCTTACCGCAGAAGCAAGCAGTCTCATCTTTGATTTGCTCGGTTTTTTTAGGTAAATTTTTGGCTTTAGAGGTTTTATTGTTTATTTTGTCTTTAGCCTCGTTAATTTTTTTAGACGCCTTTTGCTTTACGACAGGGTCGTTTTCTCCGTAGCCTATATACCTTTTAGACTTTCGTAGGTCTTATAGTAGGTACCGTTTATATTCTTGGAATCTTTGGTACTTTTAAATTTATTCGTTTTTCTATACTCTATGACGGCGTCTACCTTCGTTGGTTCGAATTCAATAATGGCGTATACTTTCGTTGAGCCGATGTCTTTTAGGCTCATAAGCTCTCTTTAATAGCGGTATTTAAATTTATAGCAGCAAACAGCATAGATGCGCATACAAGCATGAATAATACGAATTCGTTCATTGATTTTCTTGTTTAGTTATTTTGATATCGTTTTTTATTATAGCGAAAAAATGATTTAACTAAGACGGTATTATCGACGCAATGGCTCACTAGCGGCAACTACCAAATCAATATGGAATTAAGATAGTCCTTCCATAAAACAATAGACATCGGTAAGAGCTATTCCAGCTAGGATTTTAAACAACATCCCCATATTCCAAAATCCCTTGGAATAGTTAATTATTTTCCTTCTTCAAATGCACCGACGGCTAAAATTTTACCAATTCTAGCATTTAAAAGCTGATCTACTTTTAGCTTTTCGAGCTTTTCAAGCTCGGTTATAAAATAGCTTGCGAGAGCTTTAACGGCGGCTTCTTTATCTCGATGTGCGCCGTTCACCGGTTCTTCTATAACATCGTCTATCAAATTTAAATTTTTTAAGTCGTCGGCGGTTATTTTTAAGGCTTTTGTAGCCTGTTCTTGTTTTAAAGGATCATTCCAAAGTATCGCTGCACAGCCCTCTGGAGAGATGACCGAAAAAACCGAATTTCTCATCATAGCAAGTTTGTCGGCAACGCCTATGGCTAGAGCACCGCCGCTTCCGCCTTCGCCTATAACGACGGCTATCATCGGCGTTTTTAAATTTGCAAATTCAAATAAATTTCTAGCTATCGCCTCGCTTTGACCGCGCTCTTCAGCTGCAATGCCCGGATATGCGCCCGGAGTATCTATCAAAAACAGTATCGGGAGTCCGAATTTCTCAGCCATTTTAGCTATTCGTAAAGCTTTGCGGTAACCCTCGGGATGAGGCATACCGAAATTTCTTTTTAGTTTATTTTTGGTTCCTCGCCCCTTTTGCTCGCCTATTACGACGACTTTTCTAGAGCCTATATAGCCGATAAAACAAACTATCGCCGCATCGTCGCGATATGCCCTATCACCGTGCAACTCGTAGTAATCCCTCATCATGCCTTTTATGTAATCAATAGCGTAAGGACGATCGGGGTGTCTTGCCAAAGCAAGGCGCTGAAACTCGTTAAGGTTTTTGTAAATTTTAGCAGTCTCTTTTTCTAAATTTTTATTTAGAATTTCTACCGCATGCTCATCGCCGCGAATCCTCGCGTTTGCGATGTCGTCGTCTATTTGTTTGATACTTTGCTCAAAGTCTAGATAACTTGCCATTATATCTTCTTAAATACGATAGAGCCGTTTGTGCCGCCAAAACCGAAAGAGTTACTCATAACGGCGTTTAGCTCGGCTTTTCTAGCTAGATTTGGCACGTAGTCCAAGTCGCATTCTTCATCTCTGATCTCGTAGTTTATAGTAGGAGGTATAAGGCCTTCTTGCATAGCCATTATAGAGATAACCGCTTCTATCGCGCCGGCCGCGCCTAAACAGTGCCCGATTTGACCCTTGGTCGAACTAACCGGCGGTACGCCATCTCCGAAAAGGGTCTTAAGGGCGGCCGTTTCATTTCTGTCGTTCGTCGGAGTCGATGTGCCGTGCGCATTTATATAGTCGATTTTTAAATTTCCGGCCATTTTAAGAGCTTTTTTCATAGCGGATAACGGCCCTTCAAGCGAAGGCGAGGTAATATGATACGCATCGCCGCTCTCGCCAAATCCTACTATCTCGGCGTAAATTTTAGCCCCTCTTGCCTTTGCGCTATCATATTCTTCAAGCACGAGCGCGCCGGCTCCTTCTCCCATGACAAAGCCGTCCCTGTCCTTATCGAACGGACGAGAGGCATGCTGAGGATCATCGTTTCTAGTAGAGAGCGCTTTCATAGCGGCAAATCCGCCTATTCCTACTCCGCAAACCGTAGACTCGGAGCCTACGACTAGCATTTTTTGCGCCTCGCCGATCATTATAGTCTTAGCCGCTTCGATTATGGCGTGAGTAGACGCCGCACATGCCGTTACGCTAGAGATATTGGGTCCTTTTAAGCCGTGTTCTATCGAAACTATACCGCCTAGCATATTTACTAGAGCAGAAGGTATAAAAAACGGAGAAATTCGTCTTGAACCTTTTTCGAGCAAGGTGTTGGAATTTTTTTCGATATTAGGCAAACCGCCTATGCCCGCAGCCGAACTAACGCCGAAATTCTCAGCGTCAAATTCGCCGAAATTAGCATCAGCCATGGCTTCTTTAGCTGCCTTTAGTCCAAGCTGGATAAATCTATCGACCTTTTTGACTTCCTTTGCATCCAGTACCGTAAGCGGGTCAAAGTCCGTAATCTCGGCAGCGATCTGAACGGGAAAATCGCTCGCGTCAAAAGAGGTTATCTTTTTTACGCCGGTTTTACCTTCGCAGATAGCCTTAAA
>CAUSIL010000200.1:0-3782 GCA_963531395.1 uncultured Campylobacter sp. | reverse complement strand
GCGCCGATGAAATCCTCTGCGCGGGACATCTTAGCCTTTGCCTTAGGACGGTAAATTTACCGCCGTTTCTACGGCGCCAAGCCTCTACGCGGTGCTTAAAAATACTATAAAAAGCAAGAAGCCCAATATAGCCTCGCGCGGCGGATAAACGCGTAAATTTAAAACGCTCTAAATTTACGCGGCGCGATATAAATTTGCTAAAATCCCGCGAAATTTGATTAAATTTGCGGGATTTGGCGCGGCCATACCGTCAAATTCGCGCTGTTATTGTAGGCTGCGCAAACGGATTTAAATTTAACCTCAAATCTACCCGCCGCCCAAGCTTGTTTAAATTTAATTTATGCTAAATTTCGCCCCGAAAGCGACCTTGCGGGCGCAAATTTTACCAAAGGCGAAGCGGTGGATACGGATAAATTTTTAAGCGAAATTTGGGGCGCTCTTAAGCTATTTTTAGACCCCAAAACGCAAATTCTCGCAGACGAGCGAAGCCTCGCCGTTTTACTCGCGGCGGATGCTGAAAATTTTGATAGATTTATGGCGCTAAAGGAGTTTAGGGATATCCTTCACGCACTTGGGCTAAAGGCCGAGATATACAGCCTCCAGTGCGCTCAGCTAGGCGCGATAAACGCTCTAAAATCCGCTAAAATCTCAAAATCAAAGCTCCTCGCCGCCGTAGAAATCCTGCAAAACGAAAACATAATCTCCTCCGCGCATTTTAGCAGGCTTTCGGCGTTTTTGCAGACCCTCGGCGCGGATTTGCCGACACAAAACGAGCAAGAGGGCTCAAATTTTAAAAAATCGGACGTCTTTCACCAAAAAATAGACGCGCTAAACGATATCTGCGAGCGAATTTTATCGCTAAACCCGGGCGTTAACATCGCAAATGCGGCGACAAAAGCGCGCCAAAAAGCGCGTGAGCTAGAGTTTAACGTCGCGGTTACCGGCGTCATAAATGCGGGCGAATCAACCCTGCTAAACGCGCTACTGGGCAAGAAAATCCTAGGTGCCTCAAACGTGCCGGAAACCGTAAATTTGACCGTGCTAAAGTATGCACCCGAGCCTTTTGCAAGGGTAAATTTTTGGAGCGAGGCTGAGCTAAAAGAGCTTGGTATAGCGCAAGATCAAGATGACGAAATAGCCCAAATTTACGGCGGAGCGGGCGTTAAATTTGAGAGCGAAACGGCGCAAAATTTAAACGTCAAATTTAACGCGGACGACGACGAGCCAGCGGCTAAATTTGAAAACCCTAACGCGAGCGAGATTTGCTCCGAACCGCCGGCTAGTAAGACTGTTAAAACCGACGAGATCAAGCGCTACACCTCGGCGGACTCCAAATACGCTAAATTCGTAAAAAGCGTCGAGCTTTACGAAAATCTGGAGCTTTTAAAGGATAACGTGCGCATCATCGACACGCCCGGCATCGACGACGCGGTGGCTGCGCGCGAGGAGCTGGTACGGCGATTTATGCGGGAGTGCGACCTGATGGTGCACCTGATGAACGTCTCGCAAAGTGCCACGCAAAAGGATCTGGACTTTATCGTCGCAAGCTTGCAAAACTCGCACGCCGTAAAGCTCGCCGTACTGCTAACTCACGCCGACGTGCTAAAAGAAGGCGAGCTAAACGAGGTCGCCGCCTACGCCAAAAAGAGCGTCGAGGAGCGCACGCGCGACCTTGGCATCGGGGCGGAGTTTTTCGCCGTGAGCGCCAAAAGCTACTTCGAGGGCGGGCAAAACAGCGGCGTCGAGGAGTTTAAGCAGTATCTTTACGAGACGCTTTTTGGCCCCGATAGCCAAAAATCGCGCCTTGGCATCGAGGCATATAAAAAGGAACTCGGTCGCGTCTGCGAGCAGTTTGCGGCGGATACGCAAAGCGAGATTTTAAAGCTAACGGGCTCAAATTTGAGCTTGTCGCAAAGGCTTACCGAGCTAAACGAGCAAAAAGCTGCGCTAGCTAGCCGCCTAGAGGACGTAAGAGACGCAGTAAAAGAGGAGCTGGAGCGCCTAGATACGGCTAAGACTGCCGCTAGCTACGAGCTAGGGCTAAAATCTCTAGCCCAGACGCTAAAGCAGCGCGTCGCAGACGACGTAAACTACGCGGTCGCCAAAAAACAAAAGATCGACCCGCAGCGTCTGGCTCGTATCGCGCAAACTACGATCAAAGACGGCGTCATCGTCCTAATGCGCCAAAACCGCAACGAGATCGTGCGGCAGATCTCCGCGTGCGCGCAAAATATCACGCTAAAATTTGGCGAATTTGATGACAAAACGGCGGCGGCCAAGGTCTTTAGCATAAACGATTATTTGAACTCAAAAGGGATAAATTTAGAGTGTGCTCAGGTCGCGGACGCGGTGACTAGCGCGGCAAACTCAGGCGCGCAAGGCGTAGCCGAAGCCGCCAAACTAGCTGCGGAGGAGTTTTTGGGCACTGAGCGGATAAAAAATTTCGTTTTCGAGCTTAGCGATTTTGAAAAGAGCGAGTTTAAAAAGCAAATCGAAGCCGCGCTAAAAGAGCAAGAAAAGACGCTCGCAATCAGCGAAGAGGCGCTAAAAAACGAGCTTGCCGCGCTAGCGCAAACTAGCGGAGCGAGCTCGCGAGAGCTAGAGCGACTAAACTCGCAAAGCGAGGCGATAAAGGCTATAAATTTGGAGCTGCAAAGTGTTTGAGGAGTTTATAAACGCGTATAAAACGCGGTATTTTAAGATATTTTCGGACGATTTTCACGGACGATTTAGGCGGCTACAAAACGAGCTAACCGAGCCCAAATTTCACCCGAGCGCCGAGCTAAAAGAGGAGCTAAATAAGCTCGATCTGTTTTTATCCAGCCCGCTTACGGTCGCTATAGTCGGGCAGTTTTCTAGCGGCAAATCGACGTTTTTAAACGCGCTTTTGGGTAGCGAGATTTTACCGTCTGGCCTAACGCCCGTAACCTCAAAGCCTACCTTTATCAGATACGGCGCCGCGCCTGGGCTTAGCGTGCTTTACGAAAACGGCAGGGAGCTGTATCTGGGCGTCGAGGAGATCGGGCGATTCGTCGATCAGCGCGTGTTTGGCGATGATGTTAGCAGGCTTTGCGTTTACGCGCCATCTGAAATTTTAAAGTCGGTAAATTTCGTCGATACGCCGGGGCTAAATTCTCTCTCAAAGACCGACACCGCCGTCACGCACGAAGTGCTAAAAGACGTCGCGGGCGTCATCTGGCTAAGCCTGGTCGATAACGCCGCACGCGCTAGCGAAGCCGCGCAGATCGAGGAGTTTTTGGCTGGCGGGGGCAAAACGGCGATCTGTTTGCTAAATCAAAAAGATAAGCTAAGCAAGGACGAGCTTGAGAGGCTCAAAACTCACGCGCAAACGACCTACGGGCGATTTTTCCAGCGCATCATCGCGGTTTCTGCCAAGCAGGCCGTAACGGCGCAGGCAAACGGTGACGAGGCGCTTTTGACGGAGTCAAATTTTAGCGATGTGATAGGCGTCATCCGTGAACTTTTTGGCGGCGAAGAGATAAAAGAAAAATTCGTACGCGAAAAGTGCGCTAGGTTGGTTGCCGTAAACGCTGCTCAGCACGAGCAAATCGCTAAAATTTACGAAAAAGCTGGCGAGATAATCGCTAAATTTGACGCCGAGCTGGAGTCAAATTTAAGAGCCGTGCAAGAAAATTTTAAGCCGAAAATCGAGCTAGCCTTTAACGAGCTAAAGCACGTCGCAAAGCTCGTCGCAGACGAGATCCTAGCCAGCCTAAAAAGCGTGAAAAAGTATAAATACTCGCCGCGAAAAACGCTGCTAA
>CAUSIL010000199.1:0-3805 GCA_963531395.1 uncultured Campylobacter sp. | reverse complement strand
GCGTTTTAGAGCGTCCGCGCTTAGGTCGTTTTTATCCTCGACTAGAAAGTAGCAATACGCCTGCTTGTCGCTCCTGCCGACGCGTCCGCGTAGCTGATGCAGGTCTGCGATACCGAATTTATTCGCGCCCTCGATGATGATGGTGTTTACGTTTGGCAGGTGGATGCCGCTTTCTACGATGCTAGTGCTTAGCAGCACGTCGTATTCGCCGTTTTCAAACTTCATCATCTCCTCTTCGGTCGTTTTAGCGTCTATTTTGGAGTGCAGCGTGAGGATGCGTAAATTCGGCATGATGTCTAAAATTTGCTTTTTTGCCTGAGGCATCGTGGCGATGTGGTTGTGGATATAAAAAATTTGCCCGCCGCGGCGCAGCTCTCGCATCAAGGCCTCTTTTACCGCCTTTTCGTCCCACTCGCGCACGCTGGTTCGCACGTCTAGGCGCGAGCTTGGCGGAGTTTGCAGCACGGAGTAGCCCTTGACGCTTGAAAGCGCCATATTTAGGCTGCGCGGTATCGGGGTCGCGCTCATAGATAGCACGTGCGAGGCGCTTGAAATCTCTTTTAGTTTTTCTTTTTGTTTTACGCCGAATTTATGCTCCTCGTCGATGATGATGAGGCCTAAATTTGATGGCTTAACCGACAAAAGCGAGTGCGTACCCACACAAACGCAAGGCTGTCCCGCCTCCAGCGCCTTTACGGCTACCGCTTTTTCCTTCGCGTTCGTGAAGCGGTCAAGCTTAAAGACGCTAACGTCAAATTTGCCCAGCCGCTCTTTTAGGCTTTTAAAATGCTGGGAGCTAAGAAGCGTCGTCGGCACGAAAAATAACGCCTGAAAGCCCGATTTTACGCACTTAAATATCGCATTCATCGCAACTTCGGTTTTACCAAATCCCACGTCGCCGCTAAGCAGCCTATCCATCACCTTGCCGCTTTTTAGATCATTTGCAATGTCGCTTGAGGCGCGCTCCTGATCTCTCGTGTAGGCGAAGCCCGCGTTTTGCAAGAAATTTAGATACTCCGCATCGTCTTTTTCGATGATTTCGCCGCGGATTAGCTCGCGCTGCGCGGCTAGCGAAATAATCTTTGAGGCGATAACGAAAAGCTTGGCTCTAACTTTTTCTTTTATCTTGGCGAAATTTGCCTTGCCCAGGCGGTCTAAAACCGCGATACTACCGCTGCCTGCGACGTATCTGTCGATCAAATTTAGATGCTCGACGGGCAAAAGCAGCTTGTCCTCGTTTTGATAAACGATCACGACGAACTCGCGCGTCCTGCCGAGCACCGTTAGCTTTTCAAGCCCCGTAAATTTACCGATGCCGTACTCCTCGTGCACGACGTAGTCGCCCGCCTTTAGCTCGTCGATCGCTAGGCTCGGTTTTTTGGCGCGCTTTTTCTTTTCAAATTTATTTAGCGAGACGATGATTTCGCCTGGTGAGACCAAATTTAACGCAGCCTGGGTTTGCACGAACTCTACGTTTTTATATTCGCTCAAATTTAATGCGTTAAAAAGCCCCTCGTTGCGCGCTAAGACTTTGATTTTTTTATTTTTATTTAGCTCGAAAAAATCGGCGTTTAAAGTTACGCTTAAGTCTTTATAAACTTTAGCCGCGGGCAATACGGGCAAATTTGCCACCTCGCCTAGACCCCGCTCAAAGCCGTCAAATTTTTTCGTCAAAACCGTTTTAAATTCTCGCGTGTAATCAATAAACCCATCTATCGCCCAAAATCCAAGCGTCTTTAGATCGCTGATTAGCGCGTCGGTCTCGATCTCTTTTATTTTTTCGGATTTTTTTTCAAATTCAGCCTCGCCCAGAGCCGCGATAAAAGGCGAAATTTCAACGCTTTTTAGCTCGGTTTTGTTTGAAATTTGCGTCTGCGTGCTGTAGTGTCTGATGCTTTCTATCTCGCCGTCAAAAAGCAAAATGCGGTTTGGCTCCTGCGCGCCGACGCAAAAAATATCTATAATCTCGCCGCGCACGCAAAACTCGCCCTCGCTCTCCACGATACCCACCGCCTCGTAGCCAAAGCGCAGTAGCTTTTGGGCCAGCTCTTTTGGATCGATTTTATCGCCGAAATTTAGAGTAAGCTTTTGTAGGTGTTTTTTGCCGGGAAGCTTGTTTAAGACCGTGCAAACGGGGCTGATGAGAAGCTTTTTACCCTCAAATTCGTAAAATTTAGCTAGCTCGGAGGATAGCTCGAAAAGCTCGGCGCTAAAGCTACGCAGATCATCGCCCTCGCGCGCTCTAAAATCGGGCAGTCTAAAGACCTTAAGCCCGGCAAATTCTGCCGCGCCAAGAGCCGCGATAGCCTCCTTATCGTCCTCGCAGACTAGCAGCTGCGCATCGCCTCCGTTTAAAAAATACTCAAAAACCTCACTTTGCACCGCGGTACCTTTTCAAGAAGGCTTCCACGAGATAAAACGACCCAAACGCCAAATACTCCTCGTCCGCGCGCACGTCCGTAAAGTCCTCAAACTCCATATCAAGCAGACGCAAAGCCTCTTTTACCTGCGCCGTCGCAAGCTCGCGGCCCGGCGTCTCGTACTCGATGATGTAGGTTTTTTTAACGACCGGCTTAATAGCCTTTAGGACGGCTTTTATGTCCTTGTCGGCAAAGGCGTTAAAGATCAAATTTAACTTTTTACCCTCAAATTTTTTAGATAGAGCCTGCGCTGCCATCTCGTTATGTCCGACGTCGATAGTGACGTTTGGTGCGATCTTTTCACAGCGTCCGCTAAGATCAAGCGCGCCTAAATTTGCTAAATTTAAGCTAAAGCCTAGCTCCTTAAACGCAGAAGAGCTAAGCGTCAAATTTGAACGTAAAAACTCGGGCAAACCGAATTTTTCCGCGTAAATTTTAATCTCGTTTTTATCCTCGGCGGTTAAATTATCGGAAGCAAATTTTAACGCCGCGCCTTTTTTGGCAGCGATTCCTCTAGCGATACCGACGCAAAGCTCGCTCATATCATCATTCATCAAGGCAACGTCCGCCATCGCGTTAAATTTAGTCGTCGCGATCTGCTCTAACGTGTCGCCAAGCAACGCCGTGTGGTCAAAACCGATCGGAGTAAAGAGGCTAAGGCGCTTGTCAAATACGTTCGTAGCGTCGAATTCGCCGCCCACGCCAGCCTCGCAGACGAAAAAGTCGCACCCCTCAAAAAGCGGAGCGCAAAGCAGTGTCGCATACTCGAAATACGAAAGCGAGCGCGCTACCTCGGGAGGCAAAATTTTAATCAGCCTCTCGTGAGCCGTCTCGATCTCGGATGCGCTAGCTACGGCGCCGTTCATCCAAAATCTCTCGCGAAACTCGAAAATATGCGGGCTCGTATAGTGTCCGACGCTATGGCCGCGAGCGAGCATCTGCGCTAAAAATCGCCCCGTGCTGCCCTTGCCGTTCGTACCGATAATATGGATGATTTTTGGTATTTTAAACGCGCCTTGTACGAATTTAAAGGTGTTTGGCATGCGCGCGCGGTTGATTTCCTTATAAAAAAGGGGTTTGTTTTCTAAAAAATCTTCTAGTTTCATTAAATTTTAGGCATCACCTGATCTCTGCCGTTTTGCTTGGCTTCATAAAGCATCTTGTCCGAAGCCTCAAGTACCGCCGCGGAGCTTTGATACGCGCTACGTACGGCCGCGCCGCAGCTAATCGTAACGCTAATACGCTCTTCTTTATATAAAAATTTCGAGTTTTTAAGCGTAGTTCTAACTCTACTGGCAAATTCCACGCTTTGCTCCAAACTTAAGCCCGGTAGCAAAACGACAAACTCCTCGCCGCCGTACCTGCTTACGATATCCTCTTTTCGT
>CAUSIL010000198.1:0-3809 GCA_963531395.1 uncultured Campylobacter sp. | reverse complement strand
ATTTACGAGATCGTAGCGAAGGGCAAAAAATGAGAAAATTTTTACTTAAAAAGCCCTCGATTTTGCCGGGATTTAATATCTGCTTCGGCCTTGGCGTCAGCTACGTTTGCTTTTTGGTTTTACTGCCGCTGGCGGCTCTGGGCGCTTTTAGCTTTAAGGGAGGCATAGGCGAAATTTTAGCCGTTATCAGCGATCCTCGCGTATTATCGGCGCTTAAATTTTCATTTACGGCTTCATTCGTCGCCGCAGCGATAAATTCGCTTTTCGGTTTTATTATCGCGTGGTGCTTGGCGCGTTACGAATTTTGGGGCAAGGGCTTTATTAGCTCGCTCATAGATATTCCTTTTGCGCTGCCTACGGCGGTGGCTGGGATTTGCCTGGCGTATTTATTTTCGCACGGCGGCGTTATGGGCGCTGCGCTTTTAAGGCTCGGCATAGATTTGCAAGGGGCGGATTTTACTTGCGTCGTAATCGTTTTGATATTCGTAGGCATGCCGTTTGTAGTGCGGACGACGGAGCCTGTTATAAAAGATTTTGATAAACAAGTGCTTGAAGCGGCCGAAAATTTAGGCGCGAATTTTTGGCAAATTTTTAGGCTAATAATGCTTCCAAGCCTGCTTCCGTCCTTGATAACGGGTTTTGCGCTAGCCTTTGCCAGAGGCCTTGGCGAATACGGCTCGGTCATTTTTATTTCGAGCAACATCCCTTTTAAAAGCGAAATTTTACCCGTTTTAATAGTCTCGCGCCTAGATAGCTTTAATTATCAAGAAGCCGCCGTAATCGGATTTTTCATGATTTTAGTAGCGTTTGCCTCGCTATTTTTGATAAATTTCATACAAAAAAAGGTCGCAAAATGAGCGAACCAAAAATTTTAAAGCCCGTTTTGCTTTTAATTAGCGCCGCGTTTTTATTCGTTTTTATCGCGCTTCCGCTTTATACCATTATATCAGAAGCCCTAAAAGACGGGCTTAGCGGCTATTTTAGTGCAATTAGCGACGATTATGCGATTAGCGCGGTAAAGCTTAGCCTGCTTTGCGCGGGATTTTGCGTGGTTATAAATACCGTATTTGGCGTTATGATAGCCTACGCGGCGGCGAAATTCGAGTTTCGCGGCAAGACTGTGCTACTTACGCTTTTAGATATGCCCTTTGCCGTTTCGCCCGTTATCGCCGGGCTAATGTTCGTGCTTCTTTTTGGAAACAGCGGCTTTTTGGGAAAATTTTTTAGCGCGTTAAATTTCGACGTGATTTTTGCGCTACCGGGGATTTTACTAGCTAGCGCGTTCGTTACCTTTCCGTTTGTAGCCAAAGAGACGCTTTTGTTAATGCAAGAGCAAGGAAATAGCGAGGAAGAGGCGGCGTTTAGTCTGGGTGCTGGCGGACTTCGTACGTTTTTTAGCGTTACGTTGCCGAACATAAAATGGGGGCTGTTTTACGGCGTAGTACTAACAAACGCCAGAGCGATGGGCGAATTCGGCGCCGTGGCGGTCGTAAGCGGCAAGATAATCGGGCTAACTACCACGATGCCCCTTTATATAGAAATTTTATACAGCGATTATCTTTACGTAGCGGCTTTTAGCGTAGCTAGCTTGTTGCTGCTGCTCTCGGTAGTCACGCTGGCGCTCAAATTTTTAGTTCAAAAAGCTAGCAAAAGGGGCTAAATGGGTATAAAAATATCGAATTTAAATAAAAATTTCGGCGATTTCGTCGCGCTTAAAAACGTAAATTTAGAGATAAACAAAGGCGAGCTAACCGCGCTTTTAGGACCTAGCGGCAGCGGCAAAACGACGCTGCTTCGTATAATCGCGGGCTTAGAAAACGCCGATAGCGGCGAAATCTCGTTTTTCGGCGAAAATGTCAGCCGCAAAAGCATAAAAGAACGCGGCATAGGCTTTGTTTTTCAGCACTACGCGCTATTTAGGCATATGAGCGTGTTTGATAACATAGCGTTTGGACTAAACGTCCGTCCAAAAGCCTCGCGCCCGAGCAAAGACGAAATAAAGCAGCGCGTCATGCACCTGCTAAAAATGATCCAGCTAGAAAGCTTGGCGGAGCGCTTCCCAGATGAGCTAAGCGGCGGGCAAAAACAGCGCGTGGCGCTAGCTAGGGCGCTAGCGGTGGAGCCTAAAATTTTGCTGTTAGACGAGCCGTTTGGGGCGCTGGACGCAAAGGTTAGAGCAGATCTGCGCAGGTGGCTAAGGAAACTACACGACGAAATTCACATTACTAGCGTGTTCGTTACGCACGATCAAGAAGAAGCGCTAGAAGTAAGCGATAAAATAGTCGTGATGAATAAAGGCGAGATCCAGCAAGTAGGCACGCCCGTAGACGTTTACGAAAAACCGGCCAATCCTTTCGTGTATAGCTTTCTAGGCAACGTAAATCTCTTTCGCGGCAGAGTGGGCGCGGATGGTATCGTAAGCGTCGAGAGCGCGGGAGATCTGCTTTTCGTGCGGCCTCACGAGATAGAGCTTGGCTTTGAATACAGCGCCGGTTCTAAAAAAGGCGAGATCGTGCATAGCCGAATTTTAGGCTCTCGCATTAGGCTTGATATTAAGATGGAAGAAAGCGCGGATATGGTCGAAGTCGACATTACGAGCGCGAAATTTAAAGACATAAAAGAGAAAAATTTAAAATTCGTATATCTAAATTTTACTAGCGTGCATAGCTACTCGCAAGAGGACGGGAGTTTTTGTGATTACTACATATAATGAAGCGACGTCGCGTTTGGCGGCGGTTTTGGCAGAGATAAAAGGGTGCGTCGCGCTGGCGTTTTCACACCAGATAGAGGACTGTATCGCGATAGATATGGCTCTAAAATCGGGCTTTGATCTAGATAGGCTTGAAATTTTTACCCTCGATACGCATAAGCTTTTTAAAGAGAGTTTAGAGTATCAAAAAGAGGTAGAGAAATTTTTCGGTATCAAGATAAAAACATACGCCATTAGCGGCGAAGTGCTAGCCCAAGTGGACGAAAAGATCGGGCAATGGGGTATGAGAGATAGCGTAGAAAACCGCAAATTTTGTTGCCATCAGCGAAAAATGATCCCTTTGCGCGAGGCGCTAAACGAAAAAGAGGCGTGGATAAGCGGCATACGCGCGGCGCAAAGCGTAACTAGAACGGGCGTTAGCCTGTGCGAAACGGACGCGAATTTTAATTTAAAAAAAATCAATCCGCTATTTGATTTTAGCGACGAGTTTATGTGGGGCGTCGCGCGCGAGCTAAATTTGCCCGTAAACGAGCTTTATGCGAAAGGATACGCCAGTATCGGCTGCGAGCCCTGTACCCGCGCGATAAAACCGGGCGAGGACATACGCGCGGGCAGGTGGTGGTGGGAGGATCCTAACCACAAAGAGTGCGGGCTACATATAAAAGGGCGAGATTAAATTTTGTAGCCGTCGGCTCGTCTTGCAAGCGTCTTTAACGGAGCTAAAAATTTAGCTTGATAGACTACGCGTCTTATCTTTGCTAAATTTTTAAGTTGCGACCGCAAGCAGATGCGACCGCAAAGAAAGCAAAGCCCTTAAATCCGTCTCGCGATACTTCGCCTTAGCTCTTCGCGCTCGAATTTGAGGTCAAATTCGGCTTTAAATTTTACGCGCCTAGACCCGCGTTTTGACGGCGCTAAATTTAGCTATGTAGCCGGTGCAAGCGCGAAAAAGCGGGAGTTAGCGCCCGCAAGCAAAGTTAGCGAGAAAACGAGCGGGCGGACGAATGAGCGAGCTAAAAAAGCCCAAATTTAAACGGCGAATTTCAAGTCGCCGCTAAAAAGCAGTTAAATTTAAGAAAAAGGAGAAATATGCAAAATT
>CAUSIL010000197.1:0-3825 GCA_963531395.1 uncultured Campylobacter sp. | reverse complement strand
TCGGATTTTGCGGAGTAAATTCGCCGCGCGTTTTAGCTTGCCTGCTGTGCGCGCATCGGCATTTTAGATATTTACGGCGCGGCTTAAAGGGCGCGCGAGCGAGCGCGGCGAGGCATAAATTTCGCTCCGAATTTTAAACTGCGCCCGCTAGTTTGCAAACGCTCGAAATTTGCCGCAAACAAATTCGCGCGGGTTTTATCAGGCGTTTGATTTACGCGGTAACCGTCCGCAAGGCCGCGCCGCTTGGTTAAATTTACCTAAATTTCGCGCCGCCGCCGCGCTATAAAGCTAAAATTTAAAATAAGCCGTTTTGGGTATAATTTTCAAAAATTTCGGAGCGATAAAATGGACAGAAAAGAGCTTCTAGGCGGCGTAAAACGCATCGTCGTAAAAATCGGCACCTCGACGCTGGCAAACGCGGACGGTTCGCTAAACGAGGACAAAATCAAACAAATCGTAGCAAATTTAAGCGAGCTAAACGAAAACGCCGAAGTGGTCTTCGTAACCTCGGGCGCCGTGGGCGCTGGCATGGGACAGATGAAGCTCGCGCACAAGCCAAAATCCATCGTCGAAAAACAAGCGCTCGCGGCCATCGGGCAGGTCTCGCTCATACATCTTTATCAAATTTTATTTTGGGCGCACGGCAAAACGATCGCGCAGCTGCTGCTAACCAAGGACGATTTTAGCGACCGCCGCCGCTACCTAAATATGCGCAGCGTCCTTCGCTCCTTGCTCGCTAAAAAAATCATCCCCGTCATCAACGAAAACGACCCCGTCGTGGGCGAGGGAATAAGGGGCGTAAAAGTCGGCGACAACGATACGCTAAGCGCGCTCGTAGCCGGGCTAATCGAGGCTGATTTGCTCGTGATTTTGACCGATATAGACGGGCTATACGATAAAAATCCAAGCGTTTTTGCGGACGCTAAATTTATAAATTTGGTCGAAAATTTAGATGATAGCGTTAGAGCCGCTGCGGGCGCGGAGGGTAGTAAATTTGGCACCGGCGGCATGCGCACCAAAATAACAGCAGCCGAGATGGCGACCAAAAACGGCACGCACCTCATCATCGCAAACGGCGCGGATCCGCGAAACATCGTGCGAGCAGCACGGGGCTGCGAGGTCGGGACGCTCTTTTTGGCGGGTAAAAATAGGATAAATTCGCGCAAATACTGGCTCGCCTACTCCGCCGCGGACAAAGGCTCGGTCGCTATCGACGCGGGCGCGGCAAAGGCGCTAAAAGAGGGCAAAAGCCTGCTAGCAGTCGGTATCCGCGAGGTAGCGGGCGAGTTTGAGCGAGGCGAAACGCTCGCTATCAAAGACGCAAGCGGCAGGGCGCTAGCTCGCGGTATCACGAACTACTCATCGGCTGAGCTAGCCCTCATAAAAGGTCGCAAGAGCGAGGAGATCGAGGCGGTTCTTGGCTACAAATACGAGGACGAGGCGCTGCATATCGACAACATCGCGCTGATTTAGGTTAAATTTGGCGGTTTGCCCGCGGCTAAATTTAGTCGTAGCCGCGTCAAATTTGCGCTAAATTTAGAGCAAATTTTGCTGCATGGCGGGTAAAATTTAAGCGAAAATAGCGGCTAACCAGGTTAAATTTAAGCTTCGCGCCCTATAAAACGAACGCGCCGTAAAATCGCGGGGCCTAGTTTTACGCTAAATTTAGCCGAGGCGCTAATAAAAAAAAGGAGCATATATGGGTCAAATTTTAAACGAAACTTTGGATGAAATTTACGCCGTTTTGGGAGGCGAAATCGAAAATTTAAGCGTGCAGCGCGTAGTCGTCGGGCTATTTTTTACCGGCGTGAAGCTAAGCAACGGCGTTTGCGGCGTGAGCTACACCCCGCTAAAAGCCATCCCGCAGGCCGTTTGCTGTTCCTCTCAAGCCGCTTCTATGCCAAATGCGGGCAATATCTGCGGTAAAAACGTCTGAACTCTTTTGCGGGATTTAAACAGCGACGGCGCGATCAAAAAAACCATCGCGGTAGCGGCTTTAAACGCGCTTTCGCAGACTTGTTTCGAGCAAAACCCCGGCGCGCACGCGGTTAAATTTGACGCCGATCCATTTGACGAGCTTGACGTCCGAGAGGGTTCGCTTAGCGTCATCGTGGGCGCGCTCGTGCCTTATATCAAATTTATGATGAAAAACGGCAGGGATTTTCGCATTTTAGAGCTTGATAAAAGCGTGCTAAAACCGCAGGAGGCGGCGTATTTCGTCCCGCAAGAAAGGGCGGCCGAGGCGATTAGGGCGGCCGATAATCTCATAATCACGGGCGTTACGCTGCTAAACGACACGCTAGAAGATATCCTAGCCCTAAAAAAAGAGGGTGCCAAGGCCGTAGTCGTGGGGCCTACCGTTTCGATGTCGCCCGCGTCGCTGTTTGCTAGGGGCGTTAGCTACGCGGGAGGCGTATATACGCAGCGCGCGGACGAGCTTTTAGACGTTATCGCGCAGGCTGGCTCGGGCTATCATTTTTTAGGCAAATACGCCCGTAAATTTACGATGAGCGCGGACGGATTTGCGGCTAAATTTAAAAATTTTAGCCACGCGGAGGGCGAAAAAATCACGTGGATTAAAAAGGCGTGATTTGCCGAGTTTTGCGCTTTGCTCGTAAAGAGCGCGTAAATTTATAGCCTGCGGCCAAAAGCGCTGCAATAAATCAGAAAGGAAAAAGTATGTCTGCGGATAAAGATGGTTGCAAGCTAGATCTAACGGGAAAAAGTATGTATTTTGCGCTTTCGTGGAAAAAATTTGATTTCGTCGTTACTCCAAGCGAGTTTCGCGGCGTTTTTAGCAGAGAGGATTTCGTATTTTTAGCCGACCGCGTACGCGAAAAAACGCAGAGTAAGATTATATCCAAAGAGCAAGTTTTTAGCGATTACGAAAGGTATTTCGAGCGAATTATCTTGCGCGAGGACGGGCGGACAAGCGAGCTTTGGGATGATGAGGTGCGGCTATATCTCATAGACGGAGAGGATAAGCTTTGCTCTGGCGACTCGCTTGAGGGCAAAGCTGAAGGCGAATTTAAGATACTTGATAGCGCCAAGCCGTGCGCGAAGCTAGCTCCTTTTAATTTGCTTTATAACGATGAGAGAAAGCGGCTTAGCACGGCGTATTTTGAGCCAGACGGCGTCTTTGGCCTGCGACTAGCCTATCCTAAAATAGTCAGCCTAAGAGACGAAAACGGCGATCTAGGCGGTAACTACGAAACGGACGACTACGAGATGTCGCACGTATATACGCAGCTAGTCGCGAGTATAAAAAAGCTTGCTAAAAAGGCGAAAATCGAAAATGGTAGCGGCGGCGTAAAGGCGGACTTTTGGATATCAAAAGCAGCCGCCTGCCTAGCGGGGCGGAATTTTTATCTAAAAAGCAACGGATTAAAATTCGTCTAAGTCTCGCGGACAAATTTCGCCGACCGTCAAATTTGACGGTTTTAAGTCGGTATTTTTAAGCATGCTTTAAAATACTCGCAAATTTAAAGGAAAAAGATGGATAAAACCAGATACGAGTTCGTTCAGGTTACTACAGGCGAGCCCCGCAAAAGCCTTTTTTCTCGGGCGATTTTAGCGTGCGCTACACCGTTTTCGCTGGGCGTTATAGTTTTTGCCACGCTTGGAGTTTGGGCGCTAAATTTGAGCCCGGACGAGATTTTGCGGTCGAATTTTTGGACGGACTTTATCCGCGCCGTGCGGGTTTTCGCGCCGTTTTTAGATGATTTGGCTAAAAACGGATTAAAAATCGAAGTCGTAGCCTTTTACGCCTGCGCCGGACGTGTTTTTGATATTATGGAGGAGGGCAAGGAAAACCAAGAAGAAGCC
>CAUSIL010000196.1:0-3851 GCA_963531395.1 uncultured Campylobacter sp. | reverse complement strand
GTCACGACGTCGCCGATATCTCCAAACTCGCGTCCAAAGTCTTCGTGCTTGAGGGAGGCAAAATAACGCAAGAAGGCGGGCCGCGCGAGATATTTTTGAGCCACAAAGGCTCGCAGAAATTTAGCCTGCCGGCAAAAATTTTAGAGATATCAAAGCGCGACGCCATCTATGTAGCCGTCGTCTCCATAGGTCAGCAGCTTTGCGAAGTAGCGTTAAGCGCCGCAGAAGCTGCAAATTTAAAACCGGACGACGAAGCGTCGATAAGCGCCAAGGCCTTTGGGCTAAATTTGCGAAAAAACGGCAACGAAAACGATGAATTTCACGGTGCGAAATCAGGCAAATTTGACGAGCGAAACGATCAAATTTACGCGCAAAGCGAGACAAAATGAATATCGATTTTACGCCCTTTTACCTCTCGCTAAAGCTTGCCTTTATCTCGACGGCGATTTTATTTTTCATCGTGATGCCGCTTGCGTTTTGGCTTAGCCGCGCGAGTTTTAAATTTAAACCCGTACTCGAGGCCGTGATCTCGCTGCCTCTCGTGCTACCGCCTTCGGTGCTTGGATTTTATCTGCTGGTTTTTCTCTCGCCTTACAACTTTTTGGGCAAATTTTTTGAGGAAACCTTTGATATCCGCCTAGTGTTTAACTTTTCAGGCCTCATCATCGCTAGCTGCATTTACTCGCTGCCGTTTATGTTTCAGCCGCTTCAGGCGGGCTTCGCGAGTCTACCAAAGAGCCTTTTTGAGGCGAGCTACTCGCTAGGCAAGGGCAAATGGGAGACGCTTTTTAGAGTCGCTCTGCCAAACATCAAACCATCGCTTCTAACCGCGCTCATAGTGAGTTTTGCGCATACTTTGGGCGAGTTTGGCGTAGTGCTAATGATAGGCGGCAGCGTCGGGGATAAGACAAAAGTCGCTAGCATCGCTATCTACGAGGCCGTCGAGCTCATGGACTATACAAAGGCGCACGTTTATTCGGCGATTATGCTGTTTATAAGCTTTGCGGTGCTATTTTTAGTCTATTTTTTCAACAATTCACACGCAAAGAGGACGCAATGAAAGACATAAACGCAAATCAGGTCAAATTTAGCGAGCTAACGGACGGCAAAAACTGCATAGTTTTTACCTATCCCAAAATGGGCGAAAGCGGGAAGTTTTTACCGGAAAATTTAAAGGATTTAAAGGGATTAACCGGCTGCACGCTTCAGTGCAAAGCCTACCAGGAAAACCTTGCGAAGCTCGAATCCGCAGGCTTTACGCTAATAGCCGTCGGCTCCCAAAGCGTAGAAAAGATGAATGAATTTAAACAAAGCGTAGGCGCGAATTTTATCTTTTTGTGCGACGAAAACTTCGAACTAGAATCTCCGCTAAATTTGCAAACTTTTACTACAAACGACGGCAAGAAATTTTACCGCCGCCAAACGCTGATCATAAAAAACGGCGAAGTCGTAAAAAGATTTAACGACGTAGCCGAGCCCGCAAACGACGCGGCAAACGTGCTAGCGGCGATAGAGCGGCTTTAAATTTTAGCTGATTTTCGCAAGAGGGCGAGAATTAAGGCTCAAATTTGGACGCGAATTTGAGCCGTTTTGAACTCAAATTTAGGCCCCAAATTTGACGCCGAATTTAAAACGCGCACAAGCAAAACCGCAAGTCAAATTTTAAATTCCCGTCAAACGCAAATTTAACCTAACCCAAAATAATTTTTTTATATAATTACGCAAAAATTTAGGCGGGATATGAATCTTTTTTCCATAGAATTTGGCTTGTGCTTTTTTATTTTTTGGCCGATTTATTATTTTTTAAACACTCGCCCGCACCTGCAAAAAGCCGTTTTACTCGCCTTTTCATACCTATTTTTAGCCTCATTCGGGCTTAAATTTTTAATCATAAATTTTATCTTTAGCACAGCCGTTTTTCTTTTTGCAAGGGCGGCTCAGAGCAAAGACTCTGCTATTCCTTTTGCCGCGGGCGTTATTTTCGTGCTTTGCGCGCTTACGTTTTTTAAATACGGCGACTATTTCGCGATCAAATTTACTCGCCTGCACCTAGAAAATATCGCGCTGCCGCTTGGCATTTCGTTTTATTCGTTTATGAGCATCTTGCTGCTAAAAGCCGTGCGAGAGGGCGAACTAGAAGCGCCTAGCTATCTTGATACGCTAATTTTTCTTAGCTTTTTTGCCGCGATTATTTCGGGTCCGATTTTACGGCCAAAGCCATTTTTCGAGGCATTAAACTCCCCTAAAGTTTTTCGTGCTAGCCCCGTGATATTTGCACTTTTGTGCTCTGCGCTATTTAAAAAACTCATCGTCGCAAACCATCTTTTCGAGATAGTTAATCCCGTTTTTGCCGCGCCCACCCTGCCCGCCTCGCAGCTTCTTGGCGCACTTTTTGGCTACAGCGTGCTGCTTTACGCCGATTTTAGCGGCTATGTGGACTTCGTAACGGCGCTTGGGCTCATGTGCGGTTTTGTTTTACCGCAAAACTTCAACCGCCCTTTTACGGCGCGAAATTTAAAAATTTTCTGGCAATATTGGCACACCAGCCTTATGAATTTTTTTAAAGAATGCGTCTATTTTCCGCTGGGAGGCAGTCGCGGCACGCAGGCGCAAACGCAGCTAAACGTGATGCTAGTCTTTGCGATCTCTGGCGTCTGGCACGGCGCGGGACTTAGCTTTTTACTCTGGGGGCTTATCCACGGCCTTGGCGTCGTGTTTTTAAACTTAACTAGCGAGCGCAAACGGCTAAATTCGGCCTTACTGGGACGGTATTTTACGTTTATTTTCGTGAGCATGGCTTGGGTGTTTTTCACGATGGATTTTGAGGGGGCGGTGCGCTATATCGGGGCTATTTTTAAAAACTCGGGCGGCGAGTTTCTTGCGATTTGCGCGCTATTTGCGGGTGTTTTTGTATTTGT
Source organism: uncultured Campylobacter sp. (assembly GCA_963531395.1). Taxonomy (GTDB): domain Bacteria; phylum Campylobacterota; class Campylobacteria; order Campylobacterales; family Campylobacteraceae; genus Campylobacter_A. The sequence goes on along the minus strand of CAUSIL010000196.1, from coordinate 933 downwards.
ATTTTTATACTCTGCGCTTGACGTTTATCCGGTTTTGGTTAAATTTTTTGAAAATATAAACGTTATTTTTTCAGCCGTTTTTTTGGCGATTTTTGGGATAATTATTTACTTTTTGATGCCGCCCGGTATGCCTAACTTTATATATCAAGGATTTTAATGAGAGCGTTTTTTGGGGTATTTCTCGCGTTTTTTACGTTGATTGCGCTATTTTTGCGACCGCTTTCAAACTACTACGAAGCTAAATATCAAAAGGATTTTTTCATCACGGATGAGCGCGCGATGGCGCTAAGCGATAAATTTATAAACATCGCCGAGGACGGCTTGCAAAACGCAAAATCGGCTTTTGATAAATTTATGCGGGTTTTTTGGGCTAAATTTAGCAAGCAGGATTTAAATGCCGTGAGCACGGCAACGCAAAATCAAACAGTAAATTTAAACGCTCAAAACCAGACCGCAAACTCTAGCGCGCAAAATGAAGCGAATTTAATGACGAAAGACGCTCAAATTTCCCCCGTCATATCCGATTTAAATTTAGACGAAAACGGCTCGCGGGACACAAATTTAGCGAGTTTAGCGCAAAAAACCGCGCAAGAAGATAAAGCGCAGCAGGCAAAATCCCACGCTTTTGACATCGAGTTAAATGAAAATTTAGGCGTCATCTTGATAGGCGACTCCATAATGCAAGGCTTTGGCTGGGGCTTTGAAAACACGCTAAAAACAAGCAAAATCACGATAAAAAATCTAGCCAAAGCAAGCACGGGACTAACTAATAAAAAATTTTACGACTGGAGCGAGGAGCTAAAGGCGGCGCTAGCGAGCCTAGAAAATCGCCCGCAAAATCTGCTAATCTTCGCGCTTTTTGGCGCAAACGACGCTTATAGCTATGCATTTGACAAGCAGGCGCTAGACTTTGGTACCGACGCGTGGCGCGAG
>CAUSIL010000195.1:0-3927 GCA_963531395.1 uncultured Campylobacter sp. | reverse complement strand
ATTTTGAACATAGTTTTAAATCAAGCCGTTATATTCGCCGATTAGTTCGGGATTTATCGCCTTAAAATTTTTACGCAAATCGCCTAAGTCATGATAGCTAGCTACGACGACAAAATTCGGCGTCGTGTCTATTCCAAGCTCGTAAATATCTGCTTTTAGCTGCTTTGCACACTCTAAAATTAGCTTTTTAGCCTGCGAATATCTATCGTTTAGCTGCGTTTCTTGATTAAAAAGGCCAAAGATTTTCGCCGTTTCGTCATCCTCGTTTATCTCGGCGCTAAATTCGTAATCAGCGACGTTCCAGATGATTAGGCTTTTATCTTCTCTACAAAGCTCCTCGCGCTGCTTTTGCGTACCAAAACCGATAATAGGCGGCAATGAAACCTCGCCGTCGTAAGCTAAATTTATGCAGTAAAGTTTTTGACTCGGCGCGTGCATTTTGATCGTCTCTTTTAGCGCGGACAGTAGCCTTTGCGCGGCTAGTTCGTATAGCTTTTTGTAGCTCATTTTTTTATCCGGTTTTTTATAGCAGACGTAGCCTCCCCCCAAGGTTATCGAATTTAGCTCGCCTAGTTCGTCGTACTCATAAAAATAGTCGCGGTCTATTTTCGCTCCGAGCCGGTCTATGCCGCGCCACTGCTTTTGCGTTAGTTTAGTATTTGAGTAAATAAAATTTTCAATCCAGTATCCATTATCTATAAATGCAGAGTAAATATTAACCAACAAACCGCCTTCATAAACATATCTTTGTACGCTCACGCATTTTTTGTCGTAATAATCAAATCTATAGCCCAAAACCTCGTCTTGTCCGTAAAAATAAAAATCCTCGTAAAATCGTTCCTCGTCCGCGTATTGTTTTACCAAAACCACCCGCTCCTGCGCGTCAAATCCGTAGTCGTAGGCATCTGCTAGATTTTTGGGCGACTCTTTTAAAATTTTACCCCTTGAAAAACAGTGAAGCTCAAAGTAAAATGGCTCTAAATTTATATAGCTAGTAGACGCCCAGCGCCTGTTTACGATCTGCGCCTCAGCCCTATTTTTTAGGGCTAGATAGTCATTGCCCGCGTTTTCAAAAAGCCTGCGTAGATTTTTTATTTCACTCATTTGCTCAGTCATTTTATCTCCAAATTTTGATTTAAGTTTAGCTATTTTTCGTTGCTATAAATTTAATTGCTATTAGCCTTTTCTACCAAAAGCGCAAAGCGGTATACTCGCGTTTGTCGCCAAATTTACAACCCGATCTCTTCAAAGCAAATCTTTAGTTATTTTGAGCTACCTTACGCTCTGTGCTTTCATTTTAATTTAAAATACATTAAATAAAGCGCTATAAGTCGCTTTGACGCAAAAGCTACGTAAATTTATGCCTAAACCCGTCTAAAAACATCAAATTTTGCCGCGCTTACGAGTCTGATTTAGTCGCGAGCCGCCTTTAAATTTTTTAAAATTTCGTTTGGAACCAGCTTACTGACGTCTCCGCCGTGGCTTAAAACCGAGCGCACGATCGAGCTTGATATGAAGGCGTTTTGGAGGCTTGGCATCAGATAAACTGTCTCAAGCTCATCCCAAAGTACGGCGTTTGCATAGCCGATTTGCAGCTCGTACTCAAAGTCGCTAACCGCGCGAAGACCGCGTATAACGACGTTTATACTTCGGCTCTTGGCAAAATCCACGAGTAAGTTATCAAACCCGACGACCTCGACGTTTTTTAGATTTGCGGTTGAAATTTTAGCCATTTTGACGCGCTCTTGCAGGCTAAAGAGCGGTTTTTTGCTCTCGCTGGCCGCTACTGCGACAACGACCTCGTCAAAGATCTTTATAGCGCGTTTGATGACGTCTAGATGGCCGTTTGTGACTGGATCGAAGGTGCCGGGATAGATGCAGGATTTCATTTTTAACCTTAGGATATTTTGGGCTTGATTTTACAGTTTTTTGCCTAAAATACGGCTTTTTGAGTGATTTTGAGCGCTAAAATTTAAATAGGGCGGTAAAGTCGCGAAATGTTGTGGCTATTTAAGATAACGATGCCTGCAATGCAAACGGCGCAACTTTTTTGCGTATTAAGATGTGCGGCTTTAAGTAGGCTAAAGAGTAGTAAAAACGATGTTTATGTAGATTAACGGCATATAAGATGAATTAAGCAAATTACGTCAAATTTAACGATAAATACTAATTTTTAACTGCGCGACTACGACCATCTTTGATAAATTCGGTGTTTGATGCCTAGCAGGTCAAGCCACTTGCCGATGATAAAATTTTCCATATCTTCAAGGCTGTTTTGACCCGAATAATAACCCAAAACCGGCGGCGCGATAACGGTACCAAGAGCGGATAGCTTCGCCGCATGCTCAAGAGCTAGCGTAGAAAACGGCATCTCTCTAACGCCCAAAACGAGCCTTTTTCGCTCCTTTAGCGCGACTGCGGCGGCGCGGGTTATCAGCGTGTCCGCAAAGCCGGCGTGGATTTTGGCTAGGGTGTTGATAGAGCAGGGCGCGACGATATTAGCGTCTATGCCAAACGAGCCCGAGCTCGGAGCTGCGGCTAGATCGGAGTCGTCGTAGATGACGGCGCGATTTTGCAAATCTTGCCAAATTTGATAAATTTCGTCTTGTTTTGCGTCTTTTTGAACGCGGTTTTTATCAAAAACGCATTGGTTTTGAAATTTACGGTCGTCAAATTTGCTTGCTATTTCATCGTTAGGGCTTGCGATTTTTTCGCCATCGCCAGATTTACAAATTTGCCCGTTTGCATCAAGAGCGCAGTTGTTCAAACCTGCGAATTTTAAACCGTTATCGCTCAAACCTTGCGCATTATCCGCAAATTTGTCGCTTGGGCTTTGCGATTTTTCGTCTCCGCCTCCAAAATCTAGCTCGCCTTGGGCGGAGCTAAAATTTGCAAATTTGGCGTCTTCGCGATTTTTGTCAAATTTGGCGCTATTTTGGTTTGAATTAAATTTTAAACCCGCCGCCGCACCGTTTTTATAAAAAATATCCGTAAAATTTAACTCTTTTTCTAGCACGTTCATCGCGTTTTTACTCACGCACAGATGTAGCTCGCTTCTTTTTGCTATCTCGCGGGCGAGCTTTAGCCCCAGATTTACGCCGCTTGCGCCGCTAATACCTAGAAAAATTTTCATCTTATCATCACCTGTTTTTTTGAGACGATTTGCGCGCTAAAGACCTTTTTGTCGTTGTTTTTAACCTTGATGGTTTCGCCCAGATTGCCGTTTTCTAGCGCCGTAACCTCGACGATGATGCTAAGCGCCCCGTCGCTAAGCACAGCATTGACGCGCTCGCCTTTTTTTATGAGCGGTAGTGGGGTAAACTGCCGTAGCCGCAGCACTTCGCCGCTTTTTATGTTTTGTTTGGCCGCTAGCCTCGCGTTTGGCGCGTCGCTCATCATGTCGGGGCTAAACTCGCCAAGCTCGACCCAGTCCTTTGCAAAGTCGCCGATACCTAGCATTTGGCGCGTCGCAAGCGGCTTAGTAGCCCTTAAAACCGGCATTTTCGCGTTTATTTCATATCTAAAAAATACGCTTGGCTGCGAGCCGTTTGGCGTGATAAAACCGGCTCTAAAGCTGCCTTTTGGATTGATTTTGTTTGCGTAAATTTTATCGAATTTGTATTCGTGGAAGTTTTTAGGAAGTTCATTTTGAGGCTCGATAAGCGGAAATTTGACGAATTGCAGCCCCTTAAACTCGCTCGTAACCTCTTGCAAAAACGCGCGCTGCACGAGAGCTAATGCATCGCAGTTTTTGACAAATACCGTCTCTCCGCCGCTTTTGTCCTCAAGCTCTACGCCTCGTTTTTTTAAAATCTCTGCTAAATCTCGCGAATTTATTTTTGCGGCTTTGTTTTCGCCTAAATTTAAAATCTCGTCGCTTTTATCCGTAAAGCCCAAGTCCGCAAGCGTGATTTTGCCGTTTGAAAC
>CAUSIL010000194.1:0-3952 GCA_963531395.1 uncultured Campylobacter sp. | reverse complement strand
AAACGGTACGATCGAGGTGGATTTTGCTAAATTTGAGATTTATAAAAGATGCCGCTTTGCCGTTAGCGTCAAGCTCGAAAATAGCGGCGAAAGCGAGGCTAAGCGCATAAATCCCGCCGCTCTAAAAGCGATAAAACAAAACGCCGCTGGCAGTTTTTATAAATTCGTACTTGATAAAAAAGGCGCGGAAGACGGCTCGGCCATAGCGCAAATTTCGCGTATTTTAGGCATTTGCGACGCGGAAGTCTTTTGTATGCCGCAAGGTTATGATAAAATAAGCCTTGAGCAAAACGCCCTATCCGTCGCGCAGTTTGCGATCAAGCACGGTTTTAGCTACTCCGATCGCCTGCATATCAGGCTTTGGGGCGCAAAAGAAGGGGTTTAAAGCGTAAATTTAGGCGGCATTACCCGCATTTTACGGCGCAAAACGGAAATTTAATAAACGGAGCTAAGATGATAATAAGAAAAATGTTTAAATTTGAAAACGCTCATATCGTTAGATTTTGTAGCTCGAAACGCTGCAAAACGAGCATCCACGGGCACTCTTACAGGGCTGAAATTTTACTGGAGTCAAATTTTCTCGATAATGCGGGGATGGTGTATGATTTTGGCCTGATGAAGCGCGAAATCGGCTGCATCATCGATAGCTTTGATCACTGCACGACGATATTTAGCGGCGACGAAGCCGAGTACAAAAGCGACCTTAAAAAGCACTCCGCGCGCTGGGTAGAGATCCCGCTAAACCCCTCCGCAGAGCAGTTTTGCAGGATATTTTTCGTGATGATTGATAGGCTTTTAAAAGCCACTCAGATGCAAAACGGCGAGCGCGAAGTGAAGCTTCACAGCGTCATCGTCCACGAGACCGACACGGGCTATGCGCAGTGTTTCAGAGAGGATGCGTATAACGCCAAAATGGGCGAGGTAAATTTAAACGAGGTCGTCTTTTCCGATGGCGTGAGAGCCGAGTGGGAGGATGCCGAGCTGTTTGAGAAAATCAAGCTAGGCAAAAAAATAGTAAATCCAAAGGAGGTCTAGCGCAAATGAGGAAAATTCTTGCGATTTTGACGCTGACGGCTCTAATCTTTAGCGGCTGCGAGGACGAAAAAAGCTCGCCTGAACTAGATCTAAACGAAACCGTCCCCAGCGACGTACCTATCGCACAAAGCGACGCAAACGTGAGTATCGACGAAAATATGCCGCCAGAGCCGGTGCCCGAAAAATGAAATTTAACGAACATCTATCAGAGCTTTACGAGCTAGCGCGCTCTATACATATCGGGCTTGCCTTTATGCTTTTGGCGCTTGTCGCGGTGCACTTTTGCCTGATAAATTTCGGCGTAAATTCGCCAGCCTACGCTAAACGCATCAGGCTATTTTTGCCCACCTACTACTCGTTTTTGGCCGCGATGATGCTTACGGGGCTGCTCTTGATGAGCGTTTTTTACTTTTATCTGGGCCTCAAAGCTCTCGTGATGATCGCGGTTTGGGCGCTGCTTATCGGACTTGGGGCGATGGAGTTTAAGCGGCTAAAAATAGCGATGAAAACTAAAAATTTCACCGCTTTTAGAGCCAAAATGCGCCTAAAAATCGCGGCCGATTTTGTTTTGATACTAATTGCAAGCGGGGTGAGATGAAATTTTTATATTCAAAAGAGGCAAAAAATGAGCAAATAAGGCTTGAGGGCGAAGCGTTTTTGCACCTAAAGGCGCGGCGCGCAAAGGTAGGTGAGCGCATCGACGTGCGAAATTTGACCGACGGACAAAACCACATCTATGAAATCGTAAATTTAGACAAAAGGGGTGCGGAGCTAAATTTGATATTTTCGCACGACGTGGAAGCGCGAAATAGCGATCTAACGCTAGCTTGGGCCGTCGTCGATCCAAAAACGATCGAAAAAACGCTACCTGGCCTAAACGAAACGGGCGTAGCTAAAGTCGTCTTTTTTTACGGCGAATTTTCGCAAAAAAACTTTAAGCTCGATTTTTCGCGGCTAGAGCGCATTTTGATAAGCTCGTGCGAACAGTGCGGACGAAACGATTTGATGAAATTTGAAATTTACAAAAGCTTAGACGAATTAGCCAAATTTTACCCAAACGTCGCTCTTATCGACTTTGAAGGCGAAAACCTAGACGGCTACGCAGGCAAGGAAATTTTAGCGATCGGTCCCGAGGGTGGATTTAGCCAGAGCGAGCGAGAGGCGGTCGCAAAAAAATACGGGCTGAGAGCGAAAAATATTTTGCGCTCTCAAACGGCGATTTTAGGCATAGCGGCTAAAATTTTGATTTAAATTTGATTTTTTACGAAGTTTTTTGTATAATCTCGCCTTACTTTAAATGAAAATTAAAAAATCAGACGATAAAAGGATAAAATGATGAAAAAAGAAATTCATCCGGAATTTGTTGAGTGCAAAGTAACTTGCGCTTGCGGCAACACCTTCACTACGAAGTCAAACAAAAGCGAGATCAGAGTAGATATCTGCTCAGAGTGCCATCCGTTTTTTACGGGCAGCGAAAAGATCGTAGATAGCGCAGGTCGCGTCGATAAATTTAAGAAAAAATATAACTTAAAATAATCCTTTGCTATATTTTGTTCCTACGCCGATAGGAAATTTAAGCGATATCTCGTTTCGCGCTTTGAGCGTTTTGCGCGAATGCGAGATACTCTTTTGCGAAGATACCAGAGTCGCAAAATCTCTCATAAATCTGCTAAATACGCGTTTTTACGCAAATATAAACATCCAAAATTTTATCCCGCTTCACACGCATAACGAAGATGAAATTTTATCCAAAATAAAGCTTGAGATTTTTGATAAAAACGTCGCGTTTTTAAGCGATGCGGGAATGCCTGGCATCAGCGATCCGGGAGCTGCGCTCGTAAATTTCGCGATAAAAAACGACATCGCATACGAAGTACTAAGCGGATCAAACGCCGCGCTCTTAGCCGTCGTCGCAAGCGGACTTTGCGAAAAAGAATTTTGTTTCCTAGGATTTTTGCCAAATAACGGCAAAGAACGAGCCACAGCGGTGCAAAATGCACTAAATTTGCCGTTTCCCGCAGTCATCTACGAAAGCCCTAAACGCATACTTTCGCTTATTTTAGACTTTGCCAAACTTGAGCCGGATAGAGAAATTTTTGCCATAAAAGAGGCGACGAAAAAATTTGAAACTAAATTTAGAGCCACGGCAAGCGAGTTGGCAAAAAAACTGCAAAATGCAAATTTAAGCGGCGAGTGGTGCATCGTCGTACAAAAAAATCCAAATTTTACCTCAGAAAAAATCACTCAAAACGATATTTTAGAACTTGAAATTTCGCCTAAAGCCAAGGCGAAACTCCTAGCAAAGATCACGGGCAAAAGCGCTAAGGAAATTTACTCAGAACTGGCTCGCTAAAATTACGTACAGATTTCGCAAAGGGCGAAATTATCTAAAAATTTAGCTAAATTTTACCGATTTTTAGCTATTATCAGGCGATGATAATATACGGTAAACAGCTATTTTTGCACATCATAAAAAGCTATAAAAAAAACGTCAAAACGGTCTATCTCGCCAAAGAGTGCGATAAGGCGTTATTTTCGCAGATCGTAGGCGTCGGCGCGCCGATAAAACGCGTGGATAACCAAAAGGCTCAAGCTCTCGCGCGCGGCGGCAATCACCAAGGTTTTTTAGCCGAGGTCGAAGAGTTTGAGTTTAAGAGTATCGACGAGATAAAAAAACAAAATTTTATAGCGGTTTTATACGGACTTAACGACGTCGGAAACATCGGCGCCATCGTCAGAACGGCGCATGCGCTCGGCTGCGGAGGCATCGTCGTCGTCGCTAAAAATTTAGCGATGGAAGGCGTATTGCGAGCTAGTAGCGCAGCGGCCTACGAGGCAAATATCGCTCTCGTAGAAGACGGCCTTAGCTTGCTAAACGAACTAAAACAAGTCGGATTTAAAATTTACGCCACGGCAA
>CAUSIL010000193.1:0-3995 GCA_963531395.1 uncultured Campylobacter sp. | reverse complement strand
CATCGCCACGCGCTTTTTCATACCTCCGCTTAGCTCGCTTGGGTACTGCAAAGCAACGTTTTCGCTAAGGCCTACTTTTTGCAGCCAAAACATCGCTATCTCGCGCATCGATCGCTCACTCATCCCGCTATACTCTTTTAGTAGGATGTAGATGTTTTCTAGCACGTTCATCGAGGTATAAAGTGCGCCGAACTGAAACATCACGCTGCAAGCGAGCTTCATCTCCTGTCTAGCCGCTTCGTCTAGCGACCATAGATCGCGCCCCAGCATCTCGACTTTGCCGGCGCTTGGCTCTTTTAGATATATCATCGTTTTCATCAGCGTCGATTTACCCGTACCGCTACCGCCCAGTAGCCCGTAAATTTCAGCCTCGTTTACGTGAAAATTTAGCCCGTCGTGGATCACTCTGTCGCCAAATTTCGTCGTTAAATCAGTCGCTTTTATTATCATTTATATGCCTAGCTGCGTAAAAATAATCGAAAACAGCGCGTCCACCATGATTACGCCAAATATCGCGTTTACAACGCTTACGGTCGTATATGTGCCCACGCTTTGAGTGTTTCCGCCGATCTGAAAGCCTCTCATGCAGCCGATAAACGCGATCACGATGCCAAAAAACGGAGCCTTAAAAAGCCCGACGTAAAGGTGTTTGATATCCACCTCTTGGCCAAACCTCGCTAGATAGCTATCAAAGCTGATGTTTAGGTAGTTTTCCATCACGACCATCTCGCCTAGTATCCCAGCCACGTCGGCCAAAAACACGATAAGGGGCATGGCGACGATGAGAGCTATCACGCGAGGCAGAACGAGAAATTTAAACGGATCAAATCCCATCGTTTTCATCGCGTCGATCTCTTCGGTGATTTTCATAACGCCGATTTGCGCGGTAAAGCTTGACGCCAGACGCCCTGCTACGATGATAGCGGCGATGAGCGGAGCTATCTCGCGCAGGGTCAAAAGCCCCATCATCTCGACGATTATTATCGTAGCGCCAAAACTCGCAAGCAGGCTTGAACCCTGATAAGCTAGCACTATACCGATAAGAAAAGAGGTAAGGCACACGATAAAAGCCGACTTTATACCCGCATCCTCAAAATAAGCCAAAATTTCCTTTACGCGGATATTTTTTAGCATAAATATCTTGCTAAATTTGACTAAAAACTCGCCCATGAAATTTAAAAACGCGCAAAATCCCGCAAAAAAAGCGGTTAATTTTTTGCCGATTTGCGAGAGCGGATTTCCGCGCGGTTTGGAGTTTATGATCTGTTTTATTTTGGGATTTACCTCGCTATTTATCGAATCAAAAATCTTTTGCGCGTGCGGGGTTAAATTTATAAGCTCATAGCTTTTACGCGCATTTTGTAATGTATTTTTTAAAAATAGAGCCGCAGCGTAGTCAAACTCTTTAACGTCTTTAAAATTTAAGACGATTTTGCTAAATTTATTCGAGCTAAGTAGATTTTGCGTAGCCTTCCAAATTTTAGCGGGTAGCTTGTAGTTCCAGTCATTTTTTAGATTTATCTTTAGCGCTTCGCCCTCTTGCGCGCACTCAAAAAATTTACTCTTAAATTTTAAAGAAAAAGGCAAATTTAGACCTTTCTTAGGTTATTATTTTTCTTGATAACGTAGTCTATATCGCCCTCCTCGGTTTGAACCTTTGCGATCTTTAGCACGCGGGCGATCTCGTTTTCTCTGGTGTTATAGGTTATATCGCGAGCCGGATCTACGAGCCTAAATTTAACCTCATTAAATTCGCGCCACTTATCGTGATTTATCACTTTGGAGTTAAAAATCCCCTCTTGTATTCCCACTATCTCCTCTTTTAGCTCGGCTATCATATCTTTTTTTTCTCTAAAATCCTTTAAAAGCGCGTTATACTCGTGTACTAGCTGCTGGTACTCTTTTAGCTTCTTTATAAAAGTAGCCGGCGGCGTAATGCTTGAGTTTTTTAGCTCCTCGATCTTAGCTTTGATGACGTTTATCGGGCCTTTATTTTCCTCTATGACGCATCTTTTAGACTCTAGGATTCGCGGCATTTTAGCAATTTGCTCTCTTATGATTTTTATCTTTGCCGTAGCTTCGTTTATCTTTTCGCCCGAGTTTTTTACCATGCTAAAATCTACTAAAATTTTATTATTTACGCCTTTTAGCCTTTTTATCTCCACGCTATCTGCTACGATTATTTTCGCATTTGACGCTAGAGTGTCGATGATTACGCTTTCTGCGATTATCTCTCCGCCTAGAACAGACTTTATGCGAGCGATTTTAGCTTTTACCCTGCCGCCTTCTAGACGGTCTATATCGACGCTGTCCCCCTCAAAGCTACCGATATGCACGGCTATTTTTGCTTCTTTAGCTTCGATTAAAGATTTTGCGTGGGTTTGTCCGCCTATAGATACTTTATTTGCCTTTACGACGGCATTTGCGGCGACGTTGCCTTCGATATTTACTTCGTTGGCCTCTACAGTCATGCCAGTGCCTATGGCGTCTTTATTTATATCTCGCTCTTTTACGTTTAGCGTGACGCTGGTATCTAGCCCCGCATCCACAGAACCGGTGGTTTTAAAAGAAATTTCATTTACGTCTAGCTCGTCTTTGATATCAAAGACTCCGTTTTTTTCATAAACGTAGCCCGCCTTTTTACAAAAATATCTTATGCCCGTCTCATCCTCGGCGCAGTAGATATTTTCAGTGATTTGGGGCATTTTAGTTATCGTAGTTTTGGCTTTTTGGATAGCTAGGAGGTTTCCACGAACGTCGCGGCCGCTAGAACCGTCTTTGGCTTTTATATATTCTATTATCAGCTCGTTTTCTATCGCTCCTAGCAGATAGCCTCTGTTTGCGTGATCGATTTTGCCGTTTTCGTCCGCGTTTTTTATCTTACTTTTATAATAAAATATCAAATCATCATCCACCGAGGGTTTAGCCTCTACGCCTTGCGTCACCGTAAAAACGTAGTCTTTATCCAGATATTCCTTCACTCTTAGCGCGGAGGTAATTTTAGCTATCTCCTCATGCATCGTTTTATCTCTGATGCCGATTAGGATGCCTACTTTTATCATTTTTTTATAGATGAAATCAACCATCTTTTTGCCCAGTTCTTCAAAATAAACGGCGTCTCCTCCGCGCGAAACGGTAGCTAAAATTTTGGTTAAATTTTTATTGGCGTTTATAGCTATGCTAGGCAGCACGATGGGCTTAGCGCGCCTAAGGTCGTAAAATTTGACTCTATAAATTTGCTTTAGGCTTTCTACCTTTTCTACGTAAAATTTATCGTCGTCAAAGACGCTTAGCTTGCTTTGGGCCAGCATTCTAGGCGATTTTTCTCCGACTATTTTGCACTCGGTTTTAAAGTCTAAAATTTCAAAATCTATAAATTTATTATCCACTCCGTACTTTCTAACTAGATTTAGTACCTCGCCGTACGGGCTTGGCGTTTCTATCTCGATGTCTTCAAGGTACGTTTGCGCGTTTTGGTTTTCTGGCACGTGATACTCTCGCAATTTTTTGATTTTTGGTTGATTATCTCTAAAATTTCATTAAAAACTCTTGATTTTACGTCTTTTAAAACTAAATTTGCCTATCATTGCGCTAAAAATTTACTAGGATTTTCGTGTTTATCAAAGGCTTTTTTTCAAACAGCATCGGCATCATGGTTTCGCGAGTTTTAGGGCTCGTGCGCGACCTGCTTACCGCTTCTACTTTAGGTGCGGGCATTTATAGCGATATATTTTTTATCGCGTTTAAGATACCCAATTTATTGCGCCGTATCTTTGGCGAGGGGGCCTTTGCCAACGCTTTTTTGCCAAATTTTACTAAATCAAACAAAAAATCGCTCTTTAGCGCCGAGATTTTTCTTAAATTTCTAGCCTTTATCGGCATTCTCACGCTTTTGGTAAATTTATTCGCTCCGTTTTTTACCTCCGTTATCGCCACGGGATTAGCGCCCGGCGACATAAACGAAGCCGTCCCGCTCGTAAAAATCAACTTCTACT
>CAUSIL010000192.1:0-4016 GCA_963531395.1 uncultured Campylobacter sp. | reverse complement strand
ACGAGATCGATCTGTGGCGCAAGCTCGCAAACTCCGCAGACGCCGCCATGTGGGAGGCAAATGCGACTAAATACGACCTAGAGGCCGCTAGACTCGCGCTCATTAACTCCGTCACGGATGCGTATTTTGAAGCGAAATATCAAAAAGAGAGCATAAATCTATACGAAAAAACGCTAAAAAACTACGAAGAGCTAGAAGCTATCGTAAAGGCTAAATTTGAGCTGGGCAAAGAAGAGGAGCTAAGCCTAAAGCAAGTAAAAAGCTCGGTAATCTCGGCTAAAAACAGAATTTTAAACGCAAGCAAGAGCCTTGACGCAGCGGAAAAAACGCTAAGAAATCTGCTAAACGTTAGGCCCGAGTTTGATTTAAATTTGAGCGGAAATTTAAGCGATATCCAGCCGCAGGGCGTAAATTTAAACGTGCCGCTTTACGTTATCGGCGCGCGTCCTGATTTGCAAGCCGCGGTCTCGCGCATCAAAGAGGCGCTTTTAGGAGTCAAGGTTAGCGAAAAGAACTTCTATCCGAGCATCACGGTAGGCGCAGGGCTTAGCGGTAGCGGAGATAGCGCGAGCGAGGGGCTTAAGCTAAATTTCTTAAGCGGAAATATCGCGATAAATTTGCCGTTTTTAAACTACTCTAAGCTTAAGTCAAAGCTAAAAATTTCCGAGCTTGAGTTTGAGACTATGAAGCTAAACTACGCGCAGACGCTAACGACCGCGCTAAACGAGATTGATGCCGGCTATAAAAATCTGCAAAAAGACGAGGCGGTTTTGCGAAATTTAAACGAAAATTTGCGAAATCTAAGCTCTATCAGCGACATATACAAGCTCAAATACGACTACGGCAAAACCGAGCTAAAAAACTATCTGGAGGCTCAAAATTCGCTGCTTGAAGGCAGGATCAGCCTGCTAGCTCAAAAATATAAAATTTTGCAAGACGAAATCGGTATCTATAAAGCGACGGCTGGAAAAGCGGAGTAAATTTGACTATGCCGCGCGCCTGATTTGCGATTTTTTGGGGCGCGTTAAATTTGCGGCGAATTTGGCGGCGAGTTAAATTTGGCTAGCCGCAAATGATCTTGCAAATTTACTCCCGCCGTTTACTTAGAAAATAAAACAGTCCCGCCAGCGTCGCAAAAAGCGCAAGCATAGATCCAGCGACGATCGCCGTGCCGTTTTGAAAGCCGCCCAAAAACATCCCGTTCGTATTCATCCCAAAAAATCCCGTGATAAAATTTAGCGGCAAAAATAGCGCCGAAAGCAGCGTCAGGATATAGATGTTTCGGTTGATTTTGTCGTTTTTTAGACTCTGTATATGCGCGTAGATATCGTCTATCCTGGCGGCGTTTTCGCAGGCTGCGTTTTTTAGCACGCCGGCTTCGTAGACGTAGTTTTTTAGCTGTTTTTTAAGCCCCGGTCTTTCGTTCTGACAGATCGCCAGAGCCTCGTAAAAGTGCGAAATTTTGTTTTGAAATTTGCGTATTTCGTATTTTAAAATCGCGTGCTTTTTGATAAATTTAGTAAAATCCCTCTTGCCCGCGTAGATTTTCTCGTAGCTTTCAAGCTGGGCGGAGTGCTCGGCGATCTTGGCGCGAAACTCGCTCGTTATCTTTTTTACTACGCGGATAAACTCATCCGTGCCGCTCTCGCTGCCGTCCTGTGCGTAAATTTTGTCGTCTTTAAAGATAAATTTATAGTTTTGTTCGCTGCCGTCCGTCACGAGGTAGACGTACTCGCACTCCTCGCCGTAAAAGTACCCCGAGATATCGCGCTCGCTCACTGCTTTGCCTTATATGCTCGGCGCGTCTTTACCGCGCGCGGCGTAGAAATTTCGCCTAAATTTTTCAAATTCGCCGGCCATTATCGCTTCTCTCATCTGCCGCATCAAATTTAGATAATAATGCAAGTTGTGTAGGCTTGCTAGTCGGAAAAACGTCAGCTCGCCCGCGCGGTATAGGTGGCTAAGATATGCGCGCGAGTAGTTGCGGCATGCATAGCAGTCGCACTGGGGATCTACCGGAGCGGGATCGGTAGCAAATTTTGCAGACTTGATATTTATCTTACCGAAACTCGTAAATAGCGTGCCGTTGCGTGCGTTTCGCGTCGGCATCACACAGTCAAACATATCTACGCCGCGGGCTACGTTTTCTACTAGGTCTTCAGGAGTGCCTACGCCCATGAGATAGCGCGGACGCGCCGCGTCGATATAGGGCATCACGGCCTGCACGGTATCATACATTTCCTGGTTGCTCTCGCCTACGCTAAGACCTCCGATAGCAAGCCCGTCAAAGGGCATCTCGCACAGCGCTTTGGCGCAAAATTTGCGCGCCGCCTCGTCGGTGCCGCCTTGGATTATGCCGAATATATTTTGCGTGAGCCCTTCGCCGTTATTTTGCTTAAATTTATGATAGTCTATCGCCTCGCGCGCCCATTTTATCGTGCGTTTTATGCTTAGCTCTACGCGCTTTTTTTCAGCCGGAAGCGCGACTAGATCGTCTAAGATCATCATGATGTCGGAGTTTAGGTCGTACTGGGTATCTAGCACCGAGCGCGGCGTGAAATAGTGCGCGCTGCCGTCGATGTGGCTTTTAAATTTAATGCCGTTTTCATCCGGTTTTGAGATTTTGCTTAGCGAAAAGGCCTGAAAGCCGCCGCTATCGGTTAAAAACGAGCGGTTAAATTTAGTAAAGCCGTGCAGGCCGCCGAGCTCTTTTACGACCTTGCTGCCAGGACGCAAGTAGAGGTGATAGGTGTTGCCTAGGATGATTTGGGCATCTAAAATCTGCATCATATCCACGGCGTCTAGGCTCTTTACGGCGCCTACGGTGCCAACAGGCATAAACACGGGCGTTTTGATCGTCGAGTGAGCGGTCGTTAGCGTGCCCACGCGCGCCGCACCGTCCGTTTTATCTATACTAAAAGTCATTTTGATATAATAGTCCCTTTAAATTTGGAGTTTTAATGAAAAATATCTTGATAGTTGCGGACGGCATTGTAGCTAAATATTTCTTAGAAAGACTATTCGTAGCGCGAAATAACGCTCATCACTACACGGTTATCGCTATGGACGAGGAGATTTTGGGAGGGAAAAATTTAGAAAATTTTACCTTTTACCGCTTTGACCCGACGAGTTTTGACCGCCTTAAGCAGGTAGTTAGCGGCTATTTTAGCCAGTTTATGATAATGCTAAAAGACGGCTTTGAGACGGTTAGCGTCTATAACAATCTGCGTCAAATTAGTAAAAAAACGGAAATTTTGATGCTTGATCTTTGGGGGCTAGGCGGGCTGGAGGACGACTCGCACCTGACGGTTTTAGACGGGCGAGGCATCGTGACGGCTAGACTCATGGATTATTTGCCGGATATCCCCGTAGTAGCCGATAACGTGGGGCTTGGACAAGGCGAAATAATGGAAGTCAAAGTACCCGTAGGAAGCTCGTTTATGTACCGCCATATCAGCTCCATAACGCAAAAAAAATGGCGTATCGCGATGGTTTATAGGGGCTCAAATTTCATGATCGCAAAGCCAAATTTAATGATCCTGCCAAACGACGTTTTACTCATAGTAGGCGAGCCTAGCGTGCTTTTAAGCGTATTTAGAAGCGTGAAAAAAGAAACGGGGCAGTTTCCAAGCCCTTTTGGACATAACACTTATCTGTTTTTAGATATGCGCGCTATGGGCGAAGAGGCTTGTTTGCGGCTGCTAGAACAGAGCCTAAAACTGCACGAGAAGCTAAATAGCAAACGCCTCTACGTCAAGGTCGTAAATCCGACGTTAAATTTAGCCTACGAGAAGCTAAAATCGGTCGGAGACGAGAGGGTTGCGGTAACGTTTGATTTTTTCGGCCGCGGCGTAGAACAGATAAAAGACGACGTATTTAAAAACGACGTCGGGTTAATAGTAACCGATAATAAATTTTTCTCGGCTCATAAAAGGATGCTTTTTGAGCTTAAAAGGCCGGTAACTACTATCGGCCGAGGCGACGTGGACGAAATAAAAAAAGGCGTGATATTAAGT
>CAUSIL010000191.1:0-4030 GCA_963531395.1 uncultured Campylobacter sp. | reverse complement strand
ATTTTATGATGTTCCTCGAGCAAGGACTCAAGCTACGCCGCAAGAACGCCTTTGTCCGCCTGCCGATACAAAAAGACGCCGACGCCGAGATAGTCGAGTTTCTAAACTCGCACATGAAGATTTTTTACAAAGACATCTACGAGTACACCGTCCCGCTCACGCTAAATTCGCTCTGGCAAATCGTGGGAAATAAAGAATTCTCGCACCTTTGCCTGCCGCCGTACGCGCCAAAGACTCTGCCGCCTTTTAGTACTCATCTCTCGATGTTTGACGTCATCGATAAAGAAGACGTGCTAGTCGTGCATCCCTACGAGAGCTTTGATCCAGTCGTGCAGTTTATCAGGGAGGCGAGCAAGGATCCGCGCGTGATTTCGATCCGCATGACGCTCTACCGCGTCGATAAAAACTCGCCTATCATCCAGGCTCTCATCGACGCCGCAAACGACGGCAAGCAGGTAACCGTGATGGTCGAGCTAAAGGCGAGGTTTGACGAGGAAAACAACCTGCACTGGGCAAAGGCTCTAGAAGACGCCGGCGCGCACGTGATATACGGCATCACTGGCTTTAAGGTGCACGCAAAAGTGAGCCAGGTCATCCGCCAAGAGGGCGGCAAGCTCAAATTTTACATGCATCTATCCACCGGCAACTATAACGGCGGCTCGGCGAAAATTTACACCGACGTGAGCTATTTTACGAGCAGGGCGGAGTTTGCTAGCGATACGACGACGTTTTTTCACATACTTTCGGGCTTTTCTAAGAACCGCCGCTTGCAGACGCTTTCTATGTCGCCGATGCAGATAAAAGAGCGCGTGCTGGAGATGATAAAGACCGAGACCGCGCACGGAGAGCAGGGCAGGATCGTGGCCAAGATGAACGCGCTAGTAGATAGCGACATCATAGACGCGCTGGTAAAGGCTAGTAGCGCAGACGTGAAGATCGATCTCATCGTGCGCGGCATCTGCTGCGTGCGTCCTGGCGTGAAAGGCCTTAGCGAAAATATCCGCGTGAGATCGCTCATCGGCAAATACCTTGAGCATGCGAGGATATTTTATTTCAGGCACGCTGACCCTCAAATTTATATCGCTTCCGCCGACTGGATGCCGCGAAATCTTGAGCGCCGCCTAGAACTCATGACACCGATAATCGATAAAAATTTGCAAGAGCGTTTACTCGAGTTTTTGCGCTTGCAGCTTAGCGATAACGAGCTAGCTTTTGAGCTACAAAACAGCGGCGAATACGCCAAGGTGAGACCTAAAGAGGGCGACGCGCGCATAAACTCGCAAGAGGTGCTCGAGGAGTACGTGAGCGGGATATATAAGGCGACGAAAAAGGATAGCGATAAGGGGAAGAGCGAGCAGATGGTGGCAAAACTTTTGAAAGAAAGTTAAGCGCCTCGTCTTTTTGCCCTATACTTCGCTTTGCTTCCCTTGCGGTCGCAACTTCAAGCAGAGGCTTTTAAATTCGGCTCGGTCATTACCGACAAGGTAACTCCCGTCGCCAAATTTAAAAGCGCCTCGTCTAGAACTTCTTGAAAAGCTACGAGCGCAGCGAAGTAGAAAAATACTTCGCCTTGTCGTTTTACGCTCAAATTTGAAGTCAAATTTGTAAATTTCGGCTTCAAATTTGACTCGCCCAGACCCGCATCTTGAAACTTCTAAATTCGGCGAGCAAATTTGCAAAAATCTACGTGTGCGGCAAATTTTACTTAGCCTAGTTTTTGGTTATATGCGTTTTGATCAAAATTTTAAAAAAAAAATATAAGGGATAAAATGATTTCTTTCAACGCCTTTTTCTCTGGGTTTTCGCTCGGACTATCGCTGATTTTAGCCATCGGAGCGCAAAATGCCTTCGTGTTAAAACAAGGCATAAAAAACAGCATGTTTTTCTAGTTTGCGCTATTTGTGCGCTTAGCGACGCCGCGCTGATTTTTGCGGGTGTATCGGGGTTTGGCTACGTGGTTGAGCGTTATCCCATCATCAAAACCGCCGCGCTTTGGGGCGGATTTGTATTTTTGAGCATTTACGGAATTCGTAGCCTTTATAGCGCGTTTAGCGCCTCACATGCACTAACGGCAGATGGTGAGGAGGCACGCAGTGCGGTTAAAACGGCGCTTCTAACGCTAGCTTTTACGTGGTTAAATCCGCACGTTTATCTTGACACGGTCGTGCTTCTTGGCTCGGTTTCTACGAAATTTGGCGAGAGCGCCGGGCTCTTTGGTGCGGGTGCGATGTGCGCGTCGTTTGCGTTTTTCTTTTCGCTCGGATACGGAGCTAGATTTTTAGCGCCGTTGTTTCAAAAGCCGGCCGCATGGAAAATTTTGGAATTTTTCGTCGGCGTAACGATGATAGCACTTGGCGTGATGCTAGTGATCGGCGAGTGAGGGTGCTTAAATTTAATGATCAAATTTGAGCTATTTTTACGGTGGTATTTCCTTAAGCTTGTGCTACGCAAGTAAAACTTAATACTTATAGTAGTAAAATTTTGCAAATTTATATTTTTAGGAGAAGCGATGAAAAAGCTGATTATTTTTATGATTGCGCTACTATTTTGCGGATGTGGCATAGCGTCAAAGGGCGATGGAAGCTCAACTAGCGAAAATTTACACATAGCTAGAAAGGTTGCAATAGATATTGCGGGTGGGCGGATCAAATTTGACCAAACGGCTCATGAAAAATTCTGGCGAAATTTAAATGCGTCAAAAATGTATCTGCCGAGCAAATTTAACCCGTACATCAACGCTGATAGGGACGCGCTGGAGTGGATAAAGGTCGATGCCTATGCTATGATAAATTTAAACATAGAGTTTTTAAAATCTGCCCTTGCGACCTCGAAAAACGGAACGGTAACTAAAACCGATAAATTTAAATCCTATGAGAAAAATATTGAAAAGTTAGCTCCGAGCGTGGCTACTTATGCGACCGAGCAGCAGTATAAATCAAAAATGATGATAAAAGAGATAATTGCTAAATACGCCGACGAGCTCAGCGATTGTGTAGGTGTAGATAAATTTAGTCTTTCTCAATATACTATGCGAATTGTCAAAATAAGCGATAACGGCAGACTAGTGTATTTTGATTTTGAGGGCGTCAAATTTAGCGATCTCGGTAAGGATGGAGTGGATGCGATCTTGAAGAGCTTGGAGTATAGAAAAGACAGCCTAGACAATCTTTTTGACAAAAACCATCAGTGGTAGAGCTGGATTTTAGCCGAATGAACGACCAAATTTACCTCATCGGCGACGTTCACGGCTGCTATAAAACCCTTTGCGCCTTGATAGATCGCTTGCCACGCGGCGCCGATTCTAAAATTTGCTTCGTAGGCGATCTGATAGACCGCGGCGAGGGAAGTTTTGAGGTCGTGCAGCTAGCGATTCAGCGCGGCTACGCGGCCGTGATGGGCAATCACGAATACCGCCTTTTGCAGCACAAGGACGCATTTTTACGCGGCGAGAGGCCTAGCGATCCGCGCTGGTTTTACCTAAACGGTGGCGCGCAGACTTTCGCCTCCTACACCAAAGCTAGCCGCGCACAAAAGCTCGCGCATTTAGAGTTTTTGTCAAATTTACCGCTTTATTTGGAGCTTGCCGAGTTTAAAAACGCACAGGGTAGGCGGCTTGTCGCGTCGCACTCGGCGATTGGGCGGATGTGGGCGCTACGCAACTCGCATGTCGATAGCGCGGCGGAGTTTAGGCGGCATGTGCTTTGCGGCAGAGGCGATTTTAGCCAAAACGAAGGCGTTTTTAACGTCTACGGTCATACGCCGATCGCGGAGCCCGATATCACGGAATTTAGTGCAAATATCGACACGGGCTGCGTTTATAAGCAGGGTTTTAGCCGTCTTTGCGCGCTCGAGTTTCCGAGTATGCGGGTTTTTATTCAGGAAAATATCGAGGACGGCGGGTGATTTTAGTCAAATTTGAGGCTAAATTTGACTAGAATTTGAATTTTACGCACCGAGACGTGTACCGCGAAAATGCTAAATTTGGGTTGATTAAATTTGACGCCATGCGTTAAAAACCCTCTAAACAAAA
>CAUSIL010000190.1:0-4040 GCA_963531395.1 uncultured Campylobacter sp. | reverse complement strand
GCATCGCGTAGTGCGCCAAGCCCTTATCTTTTGGCTTTTCCAGCACAAAGTCAAAACCGATAAATTTTTTTATTTCGGAAATTACTAATTCTTTCAATGCTTCGCCTATGCAGTTTTTACCGTCTCGTCAGCTTTGGTTTCGCTTTGACTAGCCTGTTTTTCCTCTACTTTTTGCGTTTCTGGCTTATCTTCGGATTCCATTTCTGATTTAAACGTCTTTATGCCTTTGCCTAAACCTTTTGCTAGTTCCGGTATCTTTTTAGCCCCAAAAAGCAAGACTATAATCGCCAAAACAACCAGCCAATGACCCATACTCATCGAACCCATTTTTTCTCCTTTATTTTTCGTGATATTATCATAAATTTATCAATTATTCCAGTTTTTAATAATCTCTTCGACGTTTAAGCTTAACGTCCTTAAGCGCATCGAGCGTAAAATCGAGCGTAAATTTTCGTAGCAGCTTTGCAAGTCGTCGTTTATCAAAAAATAATCGTACTCCAAAATATGCTCCATCTCGCCGACTGCGTTTTCTAGGCGTTTTTGGATAGTTTGAGCAGAGTCCGTACCGCGGTTTGAGAGCCTAAAATTTAGCTCGCTTTTGTTTGCCGTAGTGATAAAAACAGAAGTGATTAGCCCTCCGAGCTTTGATTTTGCGATATTAAATCCTTGCACATCTATATCAAAAATAGCTATTTTACCGGCATCTAACGCCCTTAAAACCGGCTTTAGCGAAGTGCCGTAGTAGTTATTATGCACGCATGCCCATTCTAAAAACTCGCCCTCGTCGATGCCCTTTTTAAACTCTTTTTCATCCGTAAAATAATAATTAACGCCGTGCGCTTCGCCCTGTCTAGGTGCTCTAGTCGTAGTCGAGATAGAAAAATATAAATCCTTCTCCTCTTTTAAAAGACGGCTTAAAAGCGTACTCTTACCGCTACCGCTCGGGCCTGAGACGATTAAAATTTGCCCTTTCAACTACTTTTCCTCAAAGCTAATGCTGATTTTAATATTGAGGTTTTTTAGGGCCTCTCGTAGCTCGCCGTTTTGCAAGGAAGCTTCCAAATTTTTAGTCACCGCATCTGAAATTTGAGCCTTTATTTCGTCTATTTTTGCGCTTTTATCTTGCGGCTTAGGCTCCGAGTCTACCGCTTCGCTTACGTCAAATCCGCTCTCGTTTAACGCTAAAGCCATATCTTTTTCGCTAATCTGCTCGATTTGGCTGTATCCCTCTGCATCAAATTCGACGGTACCGGCAGGCTCGCTTTGAGCCTCTTTTTCTTCATTTTGATCGGCTTGATCGCCAGGTGTTAGCGCTTCTATTTGCTCATCCGCCGTAAAGCCCTCGTCCGCAACCTCGTCATCTAGGGCTTCTTGCGTTAAATTTTCATCATTTTTAGGCTCTTCGTTTTTTACATCAAGCGTTTCGCCGTCCGTATCATCGACCAAAAAGTCCACATCGTCTAAAATCTCGTCTTTTATCTCTTGCTCTTTGTTTTCTTCAAATTTTATCTCATCATCCGTAGCGGCGTCTTTTGGATGCTCTTGCGCCGATTCGTCGCTTATGGATATTTGCGACTCTTTATCGTCCTCTGACGCAAGCTCTACGCTTGATTCTTTAGAGTTTTCAAAACCGGTATCGTTAGGCTTGGCGTCTAGTTCTACAAATCTCTCGTCCGCATCTTCAACGTCTTTAGCCTCCAGCTCGTCGCTAGTAGCCTCAAATGCCTCTTCGTCCATGGCGTCTATCTCGTCGATTTGGTTCTTTATATCTTCTATGCTGTCGCCAAATGCCTCAAATTTAGCCTCTTGAGACTCGTTTTGCTCGGCTATTTCGCCCACAGACTCGTCATCCAAATCAAGCCCGTTAAAATCCTCTTCTTTTACGGCTATTTCAAAATCATCGAGTTCGCCTAGCGCTTCTTGCTCGTTTGTATCTTCAAATTTATCGTTATCCGCCTCTGATTCGTCGAAATTTGGCTCATCCGCCTTACTCTCAGGCTCTTGGCTCGCATCGTCCGTAGGTTTAACCGTCTCGCCGGACTCCTCAAAACCGGCAGCTTCGTCGCCGGATAAAACCGGATCGTCATCCAAAATACCCTCTAAATCAAACTCGTCGGCATCGATAGGAGCAGGCTCTTCTTTAAATATTTCATCGCCTAAATCATCCATAAACTCAAATCCCTTTACCGACACTTCATCGTCTTGAGCCTCGGCTTTAGCCTCGCTAGCGGCCTCTTTGCTCTTGTTAGCCAGATCTTCGACGATAGCGATAAATTCAGTAGGCAAAAACGGCTTTGGCAGTATCCTATCGGCGCCTTCGAAAGTCGGGGCATTTTTAGAGGAAAGATACAAAATTTTATTTGCAAATTGTTTTAGGTTCGTATCCTTAGCGTCCGAGTCGCTATCTACGATAAGCACGTCGCAAGGACCGTCAAGCTCGCCGGCGTTGCCGATCTGAGCGTATTCAAGACCGATTTTATCAAGCGCTAACGTAGCAAGGCGCGATACGGCCGGATTTTCGTTTATGATGACGATTTTCACGAAGTCTCCTTTTATAAACCTAAAAAGCATATTTTAAGATATTTTCCATTACTTCAAGCTTAGTTTTAGAAAAATAGCGACGGAAGGTCGTTGATAACGCGAAGCACGAGCTGCCTAAAAAGCTCCATCATACCCGCTAGTATCGCGATCAGCACGGCAAAGCCGATCGTGATCTTGATCGGATAGCCCACGACTAGCAGGTTAAACTGTGGCATCGTCTTCATGAGCATTCCAAAAATCAGATCCGAAAGCAGCGAAAGCGCCAAAATCGGGAAGGAAATGATAAACCCGAAAGTAAATAAATTTATCATGGACTTTGAGGCGTACTGCACGATATCAGGACTCGGGTAAAAGCCGCCCAGCGGAATGTGTGTAAGAGAATTTGAGATAAAAAGCAAGATCAAATGATGCCCGTCAAATGCCAAAAATGTCATAAGAGCGAGGAAATTTATGATATTTGAGATCACGGGCGAACTGATACCCGTCTGCGGATCTAGCACCGTAGCCATCGAAAAGCCCATGATCATCGATATCTGCTCGCCTGCTAGCTGCAAACTAGCAAAAACGATGTGAAGCAGCAACCCCGCGCAAACACCCAGCGCCGCCTCGCTCACGATCTCGACGGCTAGATAGTAAATTTCGCCGTTTTTAATGCTAGCAAGCGGAAACAAAAATAGCGTGAGCAAAAACGAAAACGCGGTCTTGACGCTCATAGGGATCTGCTCGTGTCCGTAAAACGGGAAAAATAGCATCAGCCCGCCGATACGCGCAAACAGCAGCATAAAAGTAATGACGCGCTCGGGCGCGAAAAACTCGACTAGTTCCAACTGACTCTTTCGTTTTTGATTTAAATTTTCGCATTCGGCTTGGTTTTCGTCTAAATAAATTTAGCTCGCGCTTCTAAAACCTAGCGCGACTAACCAACCGATTTTCGTAAGAAATTTAGCTATTTTAGTAGAATTTACTTTTATTCGGGGTTAAATTTGGCTCGCTTATCGTAAAAATAGTTCGTGAAATTTAACTTTATCTTTATCGCGTTATTTTTGGTTTGGCGGTACGTCGTTAAAGCCTTATTTACATTCCCTTTAGCTTAACCAAATCTCGCAGCCATGCGTCTATGCGCGGTATTTGCTATTAAATAGGGGCTTGATTCCAAGCTTTGATTATGTAACTGCGCAAGGCAAAATTCGGCGACGAAAACGGCGTAAATTTATGATTTTATATTATAAAGATCTACGCGTATTTACGGTTAGACGCGCCGTTATTTTAGCCTCCAGGGTCAAAGCGGGTTTGCGTTTTTACTAAATTTAGGGCTAAAATTCATCAAAAACGTTGTACAGATAAAACATAGACTTGTGGTGTATTAACTCTAGCAAAATGATCTATTTTTAAAATCTAAACGCTACTACTAGGCTAAATTTGACGGCCGACTTTACCGTAAAAATAAAAAGATAAAACAGTTAAGATATTACTAATCATAGACATCCCTCCTCGAATAC
>CAUSIL010000189.1:0-4138 GCA_963531395.1 uncultured Campylobacter sp. | reverse complement strand
AATTCGTAACAGACGTCTAAATTTGCATCGTAGAGCGCTTCTAAGCTCATTCCCGCCTCGCCCTCGTAGCTGATGCTATCAAGACCGAGGATCACCGCCGCAAACGCGTCAAATATGCGTCCAAGCGAGCTGGTTTTAACGCAGTTTATTTGCTTTTCGTACAGGATTTTTAGATTTTTTAGCTTAGCGGGCTCAAATTTAGCCAAAAATGCCTCCGCCTCGCTCTCTAGATCATATTTTAAAATCGCGGCATAAGCGATCTGGCTGATATTTTTTACGCTAGCTTCGCCGCCGATCAGCAAAATTTCGTCAAATTTGCAAACTCGCTCGTACTCTTTGCCTCGCACTTTTAGTATCTCTCCGCCCCAGACGCTCCCGTCCGCGCCGTATCCCGTACCGTCAAAGCAAAAGCCCAAATACTCGTGCTTTGCGTCCAGATCGTTTTCTAAAATCACCGATAGCAAATGCGCGTGATGGTGCTGGATTTGCGTGATATTTGAGCCCAAATTTGCGGCGTATTCGCGCGCCCATTTTAGGTTTAAAAAATGCGGGTGCAAATCCGCTACGATCTCGTCAAATTTTAGCTCGTAGATCTCGCTAAAAAGATTGATTAGCGCGCAAAACCGCTCATAGGTCGCGACGTTTTTTAGATCGCCGATATACGGGCTTATCATCAGCTCGCCGTCCTTAAAGATCGCAAACTGATTTTTTAGCTCCGCTCCGACTGCTAAAACGGTCTTTTCGCTCTTAAATTTCGTGCGGATAAACTTAGGATGCACGCCGCGGCTGGTGCGGATAAATATAGGCTCGCCGCCCGCTACAAACGCGATGCTATCGTCGCTTGGCGAGTGGATTTTGCGGTCGTTATCTAGGTAAAAATCTATCACGCCGCCCAGCTTTTCTAGCAGGTCTTTTTCGTCGTAGATTATCGGCTCGCCCGAGACGTTGGCCGAGGTAGCGATGATGTCGCCATCTAGGTACTCAAAAAGCAAAAGATGAACGCCCGTGTAGGGCAAAAATATGCCGATTTTATTGAGTCCCGGCGCTAAATTTGACGGAACCGGCGCATCAGGCAAGCTTTGTAAAACGACGATAGGTTTTAAATTTGAGCTTAAAAGCCGCTCTTCTTCGGGCGAAATTTGAGCGTATTTTTTAGCGCGCGCGAGGTCCTTGCACATCACGGCAAAAGGCTTTTTAGGGCGCTTTTTGCGCTCTCTTAGTAGCCCTACCGTATCATCCTTTAAACGGCACATCAGATGAAATCCGCCAAGGCCCTTTACGGCTAAAATTTTACCCTCGTTTATGAGACGTGCGGTCTGCTTTGCGCTTTCGTTATCACGCGCCAAAACCCGCCCGAATTTGTCTTTTAGAGCGAGTCTCGGCCCGCAGTTTGGGCATGAGACGGGCTGGGCGTGATAGCGACGATTTAGCGGATTTTTGTATTCGCCCTCGCAAAATTCGCACATCTTAAACGCGTTCATAGTTGTGTTTGCGCGGTCGTAAGGCAGCGACTCGATAATCGAAAACCTCGGGCCGCATTTGGTGCAGTTGATAAAAGGATAATGATACCTCGGGTCTGCGGGGTCGTAAAACTCGCGCTCGCAGTCTGCACAAAGGGCAAAATCGGGCAAAATAGGCGCGTGCTTTTTGGCTGATTTTGAGGCGACTATCTTACACTCGTCAAATTTCGCATCCTCTAGCTCGGTTTTTCTCATCTCGTCGATACGAGCGAGGCTTGGTAGCTCCTCATACAGCGCTTTTTCAAATTTTTCTATCTGCTCATCTCGCCCGTAAAGCGTTAGCTTCACGCCCTCGTCGTCGTTATAAATTTCGCCTGCAAGGCCGAATTTAAGGGCTAGATTATAAACAAAAGGGCGAAAGCCGACGCCTTGGACTAAGCCTGAAATTTCATATTTAAAACATCTCTTCAATCAAAAACTCTTTGCTAAATTTGGCGTTTAAGCCTGTTTTTAGATGCTTTAACGTCAAATTTGCAAGCGTTTTGTTCTCAAAAAGCGAGCCGCAAAGCAGAGCGTTTTGCACGCTAAAATCCTGCTTTAGCGAGTCTGAAAAATCGCTCAAAAAATACGCTAACGACTCGGCGTATCCGTAGCTAAGCAGCCTCGCATCGACGCCTGCGAGCCTAAAACTCATGCCGCTTCTAGCAAATTTAACGACGTCAAAATGCGTTTTATTTAGCATTTTAAAATCAAGCCTAGGCCCTTTTGCGCCGTTAAAATCGCTCGCGTTTTGAAGTAAAATTTCGCCTGCTTTTTGCGCGTCGCTATCAAATCCAAGCAGCGCTCCGACCATGCAAAATAGCCCGAAAAAGCCGTTTTGTACGTTTAGCTCGCCGCGCGGCAGGCTAAAGCTTTCGCCGTAATTTTGAAGCAAACTCTCGCCGCCCTCTTCACGCTTTATCTGCGCGTAAAGCTCGTCAAAACTCGCGGGCAAGGCGAAATTTAAGACGTTAAAATCATCAAATTTGGGGTAAATTTTAACTTCATCGTCTTTAAACCTGCTTAAAAATATCCTAGCTATCCCGCCCTCTTCGTCAAATTCTTTTTTTGCTAGATTAAAACTCGCTAGATTTTTATCCGCTGCGCCCTCTATCTGGCTCAAATTTGCGCGCGAATAATAAATCCTAGAGCCGCTAAAAATATATCCGTTTTCAAGCACGGTAGCCTTAAACGGCGGCTTTTGCGCCTTTAACGAGGTAAAATTTACGCCCGCTTTAAAAAGCTTGTCGCAAAGCGCGTAGAGGAAAATGTCTCTAGCCGCGCAGACGTCAAAAAATCTAGGCGAGTTTGGGTGATTGCCGCGGTAAATCGCCGTCGTTTTTAGCGTAACGGCGGGCTTTTCGTAGCTTGCTAGGGCTACTTGTTCGGCTTCGTTTGCGATAAAAATTTTGGGTAAATTTTTAAGATTTGTAGGCATTAAAAGATTAAAATTTTCGTTTAGCTCGGTGAAATTTGACGCTTCAAATTCGCCGCTAATATCTTTAAATTTAATGCTCGCGCCCGCGCTTAAATTTTTAAAAGCAAAATCCAAAAGCTCGTTAAAATTCGCCTTCGTTACGGGCGTAAATTTGCCGTCCGTAAAAACGCACACGTCGCTAAAAACGCCGTTTTCGCACTCTTTTAGCTCGCCTTTAAAATAAGCGCTAACGACGCGCGGCGTGATGTTTGAGAGGGCGTTTTGCGGTTCGCTGGTTTGGCCTTGCGGTAAATTTTGGCCTGCATAGACCTTTGAGCCACGCAAAAACAGGCTGTGAGGCAGCGAGCTAGCAAGCATATCCGAAAACTCCAAAAGCTCCTCTTGTGTGCCCTTGACGTAAAGCGTAGTTAAGCCCCGCTGTTTTTTAATGCTAAAATTTAGTCCGCTTTTTTGCGCGTAAAATTTAAGAAAAAAATCAAAATTTTCGCTCGCGCAGTCAAACTCGTAAGCTAAAATCATATCGCGCCCTTTTTTGAAAACTCTAAAGCGATATCAGAAACGCTAAAATTTGCGATCTTTTGGTAGCTAAATCCAAGCCGCGAAAGCTCGTTTAAAAGCGTCTTTTCCATCAAATTTACGCCCTCTTGCGCCTGTGCTGAAAGCTCAAAACTCATAGGCTCGATGCGTTTTGGCACGATACCTAAAATTTTAATTCGCGGCAAATCGCCCGCAAGCTCCATCAGCCGCAATGTTTCAAGCATCTCTACCTCGTGCGCGGAGCCGTTCCAGGAAATTGTGGGCGGCATCTGCTCGTAACCGAAAAAATACACGTCCCCCGTCTCGCCGCCATCTGCGCTGATGCAGTCGGCGACTATCAAAACGTCCGCCTGAGCTATGAGGGGCGTTAGCGCCATAGCTAGCGTGCCGCCGTCGATAAATTTTAGCTCCGAATTTTCGCCGTCTGCGTTAAATTTAAAGCCGTCTCGACTAGCCAAATCGCCGCTTAAATTTGAGTTTGCGCCGTCCAAATTTGACGCGTCAAATTTATCGTCCAAATTTAAAGCGGAGTCAAATTTAGCCCTGATTTTAGGGCTAAATTTATAGTTTCGCTCCATCATTTTGACAAAATGCACTCCAACTCCCTCGTCGCCGAACATCACGTTGCCGATACCAAGCACCAAAACGCGCATCAGTGCTCGTC
>CAUSIL010000188.1:0-4138 GCA_963531395.1 uncultured Campylobacter sp. | reverse complement strand
ACGGCGTTTATCTCAAAGGCGTAAAGCACGTTTTGGTCTTCGATTATCGGCGAGTAAAATCGCCCGCGCAGGGCTAAATTTCGCTGCTCGTATATCATCGCGACGAGGTCTGAGACGTAGTTGGCGAGCAAATTTTGCCTGAGCCTTTGGATCTCGCCGTCAAATTTGTACTTTTGCGCGAAGATCAAATTTATAGAGTTTAGCCCGATCTCCGCCGAGTCGTAGTTGTTTACGCTAAAGCCGCTTTTTATAGGGATAGTTTTATCAGGACTTACGTAGTCGTTCGTGTTTTTAGCGGAGCTAAAGCTTTGCTTTATCATCTCCTCGATGCGCTTTTTATCAAAGTCGCCGACTGCGATAAATTTCATAAATCTAGGCTGATACGTCCTGGCGTAAAAGCCCTTTATCGTCGCTACGTCGACGTTTTTTACGATATTCATATCGCCGATGGGCGACCTTTTGGCGTAGATGCTATCGCCGTATAGCTCTGGCACGCGGTTTTTGATGTAAAATCTATACGCAGGCGTGTTTCTCCTCGATGATGATGCCCCGCTCCTTATCCAGCTCGGCCGCGTCAAAGCTCACGCCGTCGATCCAGTCGCGAAAAACGCGAAAAACGTCCTTTAAATTTTGCTCGTTTACGTGGATTTCTAGCAGATAGCTCGTCTGGTCGTAGCTAGTCTGCGCGTTTAGATCGGCGCCAAATGCCACTCCGAGGCTCTCTAGCTTTTTAACCAGCTCGTTTTTGTTAAACTCGCGGCTGCCGTTAAACGCCATGTGCTCGGTAAAGTGAGCAAGTCCCAGCTCGTTTTCGCGCTCGTCGGTCGAGCCGATGTTTACGACTAGGTAAAAATAGGCCGAATTTGCGGGCTGTTTGTTCTCTTTGACGTAGTATTTTAGTCCGTTTGCCAGCTCGCCGCTCGATATAGCGGGGTCTTGGGTCAAATTTAGCTTTTGCGCGGTTTTATCTTTCGCCGTTAAATTTAACGCGCTCAAATTTGCGTCCGCCTGCCGCGTTTTGGCAGCCTGCGCTATCGGTGCTTGTTTAGCAAAAACGCTCGCCGCGAAAACGGCTAGAAATAAAAATAAAATTTTTCTCATCTTCGTCCTTTAAATTTAAAAAGCCGATTATATAGCGCGATTTTTAATATTTTTGCCCGCGCGCGGCGAAGACGGCGGTCGTGCTAAATTTATTTTTTATAAAATTTATGCTAAATTTAGCCCAAATTTTAAAGGATAAATTTTGGTAAAAATAGGAATCCACGGCGCAAGCGGCAAAATGGGACGCATGATCACCCAGTGCCTAAAAGACGAGCCAAACGCGAAACTTAGTGCGGCCTATACAATAGAGCCGCTTGACTTTGCATTGCCTGATGGCGCCATCCTCACGGACAAATTTGACGAGCTTTTCGCAAACTGCGACGTCGTTATTGATTTTACGATCAAAGAGGGCGTGATAAATCTACTAAACTACGCCCGCACCGATCCAAAACCGCTAGTCATCGGCACGACGGGTCTTGGCGAGGACGGCGCGAACCTGCTCAAGCTCGCAAGCGCGGCGATGCCGATACTTTACGCCACCAATATGAGCCTTGGCGTCGCGGTTTTAAACCGCTTGGCAGCACTTGCTTCAAAGACTTTGCGCGAATTTGACGCCGAGATCGTCGAGCAGCACCACAGACACAAAAAAGACGCTCCAAGCGGCACTGCGCTAACTTTAGGTGAGCGCGTAGCGGAGGCTAGAGGGCTAAATCTAAAAGACGTTTTGGTGACCGGTAGAGACGGGCTAGTCGGAGCTCGCAGTAAGGACGAGATCGCGATCCTAGCGGTGCGAGGCGGCGACGTCGTGGGCAGGCATACGGTCGGATTTTACAACGAGGGCGAGTTTATCGAGCTAAATCACACCGCGACTAGCCGCGCAACCTTTGCTAAAGGCGCGATAAAGGCGGCTATTTGGGTTGCCGTACAGCAAAGCGGGTTGTACGGGATAGATGACTGCCTTGGGCTGTGACGATAACGGCTTGGCTTTTTCTACTTACTTTACGTTGAAATTTAATTTTCAAGCTCGGCAACCCGCGCGGTTAGCCTACGCTTAAAAATTAAATTTCGCCTTAATTAAGCGAAAAATCCTTCGCCTTATCGTTTTACGTTCAAATTTTGATAATTAAATTTTAGCATGAGAGGCAAAGTATCGCGAGATGATTTTTGAGGTTGCGTAGAAATTTTCGTCCAAGACTAGACACGTAGTCTGTCGCAGAGCGAAAATTTCAAGCTCCGCAAAAAGCGCTCGCGAGACGAGCCTAAAAAAGGAAAAAAATGTGTGCGATAGTTGGAGTAATAAATTCTAAAGATGCGGCAAAAACGGCATATTATGCGCTATTTGCCATGCAACACCGAGGCCAGGAAGCAAGCGGCATCAGCGCATGCGAAAACGGCCGTATAGAGACCGTCAAAGGCCGCGGGCTAGTTACCGAAGTCTTTGACAAGACGAACCTCGAGACCCTAAAAGGCGATATGGCGATCGGCCACAACCGCTACGCCACCGCAGGCAAAAACTCCGCCGCCGATGCCCAGCCCATCGCCGCAAACTACTCGCTAGGCCAAGTCTCTATCGTGCACAACGGCAACCTCGTAAACAAAGACGAAGTCCGCAACGCGCTGATCGCCGAGGGCGCGATATTTCAGAGCAATATGGATACCGAAAATATCGTGCATCTCATCGCTAGAAGTCGCAGCGAACATCTACAAGACCGCATCGTAGCGGCGCTAAAACAGATCAAAGGCGCCTACTGCCTACTCATCCAGTCGCGCCACAAAATTTTCGCCATCCGCGACCGCTGGGGCGTGAGACCGCTCTCTCTGGGACGTCTAAAAGACGGCGGCTACATCGTAGCTAGCGAGACGTGCGCGTTTGATTTGGTGGGAGCGACCTTTATCCGCGATGTGGAGCCCGGCGAGATGCTGGTTTTTGAGCAGGGCAGAAGCGAATTTGAGAGCGTACGCCTTTTTGAGGCAGAGCCTAGAATTTGCGCGTTTGAGTATATATATTTCGCGCGCCCAGATAGCGTAATCGAGGGCAAAAGCGTCTATGAAGTACGCAAAAAAATGGGCGAAACGCTAGCTAAAAAAAGCAAGATTGGCGTTGACTTCGTCGTACCGGTACCTGATAGCGGCGTGCCGGCGGCGCTAGGCTACGCAAACGCCAGCGGGATACCGTTTGAGCTAGCTATCGTGCGCAACCACTACGTCGGACGCACTTTTATCGAGCCGACGCAAGAGATGCGCAACCTCAAGGTTAAGCTCAAGCTAAACCCGATGGCAAGCCTACTCAAGGGCAAAAGCGTGGTCGTCGTGGACGATAGCATCGTACGCGGCACGACCTCTAAAAAGATCGTCGAGCTGCTACGTCACGCAGGTGCTAGAGAGATACACTTTAAGGTCGCTTGCCCCGAGCTAAAATACCCTGAGCGCTACGGTATCGACACACCGAGCTTCGAGGAGCTAATCAGCGCAAACAAAACGCCGGATGAAGTATGTAAATTTATCGGCGCGGATAGCCTCGAGTTTTTGGACGTGGACGAGCTGGTTAGTAGCATCGGCAGCGAGCGCAAGTATTCGCTGGTTAGCTTTGACGGGGATTATTTTATCAAGTAAATTCGGCCTTTGCTGTTTCAAATTTAACCCATTTTGGCAAATTTGAGTCTGCCAAATTTGAGCGGCAAAACCCGCACCTTGAAAATGCGAATTTTTGTTTTTGACGTTTTTGCCTCAAATTTGGATTTTTGTTGGTTTAAATTTGACAAATTTGTACCCAAAAATCGTAAATTTAAATTTTAAAATTTGACTTTTGGGTGCGCTACTGCGCAAAAATGAAAATATTTTATCAATATATAAGCAAACGTTGAATATAATTGCGAACTTTAACGTCACGGTAGCTCAGCTGGTTAGAGCGCTGGTCTCATAAGCCGGAGGTCGGGAGTTCAAGTCTCCCCCGTGATACCATAAATACCTAAACTACGATGTTTCTACAATATTATATTGCAGTCACCTTTCATGAAATATAGCTTAATGTTTGTAGCAAAATAAAATTTTATGTAGCAAATTCTTAAGCTTGCAGTAATTTTAACACGTTTTTGTA